>DASYXX010000948.1:0-4878 GCA_035934395.1 Streptosporangiaceae bacterium | reverse complement strand
CGCACCGTGATCGCCCAGGTCGGGCGCGCGGTGTTCGGCAACACCTCGCCGCTGTTCTACCTGCTGCAGCTGGTCACCGCGCTGATCCTGGTGCTGGCGGCCAACACCGCGTTCAACGGCTTCCCGGTGCTCGCCTCGATCCTGGCCCGGGACGGGTTCCTGCCCCGCCAGCTGCGCAACCGCGGCGACCGGCTGGCCTACAGCAACGGGATCCTGCTGCTGTCCGGGTTCGCGATCCTGCTGATCGTGGTCTTCCAGGCGTCGCCCACCCGGCTGATCCAGCTCTACATCATCGGCGTGTTCGTGTCGTTCACCTGCAGCCAGACCGGGATGATCCGGCACTGGAACCGGCTGCTGCCCGGCGTCACCGACCGCAGCACCCGGCGGCGCATGCTCCGGTCCCGGACGATCAACACGATCGGCGCCTGCTTCACCGGCGTGGTCCTGGTCATCGTGCTGGTCAGCAAGTTCGCCGAGGGCGCCTGGATCGTGGTGGTCGCGATGCCGGTGATCTGGCTCACCATGCGCGGGATCAGCCGGCACTACACGAGCGTGTCATTGGAACTCGTGCCGCCCGCGGACAAGCCGGTGACGCTGCCCGCCAGCAACCACGCGATCGTGCTGGTTTCCAAGCTGCACCTGCCGACGCTGCGCGCGCTCGCGTACGCGCGGGCGACGCGGCCGAGCCGCCTCGACGCCCTGATCGTCGACGTCGACGAGGCCGAGACGCTGCGGCTGAAGGAGGAGTGGGACCGCGCCGACATCCCGGTGCCGCTAACCGTGCTGGCCTCCCCGTACCGCGAGATCACCCGGCCGGTGATGCAGCACGTCAAGCAGCTGCGCCGGGAGAGCCCGCGCGACATCGTGACCGTGTTCATCCCCGAGTACGTGCTCGGCCACTGGTGGGAGCAGGTGCTGCACAACCAGTCGGCGCTGCGGCTCAAGGCCCGGCTGCTGCAGCAGCGCGGCGTGGTCGTGGCCAGCGTGCCCTACCAGCTCAGGTCCGCCGTAGAGAAGACGCCGGGCGGGCCCTGGCGGCTGGCCGCCCGGCCGCCACGGGCGGTGGCGCCGCAGGGTGGGTCGCAGACGGCCGATGGCCGCACGCAGCCGGTGCCGGCCGAGACGGCCCCGAAGATCAAGACGACGGCGCTGCGCCGGCTGACCGCGGAGCGTGAGGCGCTGCACGCCGAGGAGCTGCAGACCGAGATCGTCGAAATCAGCGCCAAGCCAATCGGCGACTGCGGCGACCGGGAAGTGGTCGACGTCGCGGGGATCCTGCGCACCGTGACCTTGCGCCCGCGCGGCCCCAGCCTCACGATGGAGGCCGACCTGTGGGACGGGACCGGCAACATCACCCTGGTCTGGCTGGGCCGTCGCGACATCAAGGGCATCCGGCCCGGGCGCCGCATCGTCGTCCGCGGGCGGGTGGCCCGGATCAGGGGCGAGCGCACGATCTACAACCCGCAGTACGAGCTGCAGCCTTCCGCCGTGGATGCCTCTGCCGCGGACGCATCGATCGCCGACCTGCCGAGTCCTGGCTGAGCCTCCCGGCCCGCCGGAACCGCCCGGTCAGGCCCGGAACCGGTATCCCATGCCCGGCTCGGTCAGCAGGTGCCGCGGCCGCGACGGGTCGGGTTCCAGCTTCCGGCGCAGGTTGGCCACGTAGACCCGCAGGTAGTTGCCCTCGGTCCGGTACTCAGGGCCCCACACCTCGTGCAGCAGCTGGCGCTGCGTCACCAGCCGGTCGCCGTTCCTGACCAGCACCTCGAGCAGCTGCCAGTCCGTCGGCGTGAGCCGGACGTCGTCGCCGTCGCGGGTCACCCGCTTGGCCGCCAGGTCGACGGTGAAGTCCTCGGTGACCACAACGGGCTCGTCGGGCGCCGGGGAAGCCCGGCGGACGGCGGCGCGCAGCCTGGCCAGCAGCTCGTCCATCCCGAACGGCTTGGTGACGTAGTCGTCGGCGCCCGCGTCCAGCGCCGCAACCTTCTGGCTCTCCTGGCCCCAGGCCGACAGCACGATGATCGGCGTGGACGCCCAGCCGCGGACGCCCTTGATGACCTCGGTCCCGTCCATGTCCGGCAGGCCGAGGTCGAGGATCAGCACGTCGGGCCGGTCACGGGCCATCGCGGCCAGCCCCGAGGCGCCGTCGCCCGCGGTGCTGACCTGGTAGTTGCGCGCGGTCAGGTTGATCCGCAGTGCCCGCAGGATCGGCGCCTCGTCGTCGATGACCAGGACCCGGGTCACGGGTCAGCCGCCATGCGGGGGGTTCCGGGGGGTCGCCCTCCAGGGTCAGCAGCTATGGCGTCGGGGGCCGGTTCCGCGGTCGGCAGCGTCACCCTGATGGTGAGGCCGCCCCCGGGCGTGTCCGCCGGGGTGACCGAGCCGCCCATGGTGTCCAGGAATCCCTTGACCACGGCCAGGCCCAGGCCCACCCCGGTCCCGGTGCCCGGCGCGTGCAGCCGTTCGAACGGCTCGAACATCCGGGGCTTGAGCTCGTCCGGCACCCCGGGGCCGTGGTCGGTGATCTCCAGGATCACGCTGCCGCCCGCCGGGCGGGCGCGCAGCGCGGGCGGGCGCCCCGGAGGCGAGTAGGCGAGCGCGTTCGCGAACAGGTTCGCCAGCACCCGCTCGAGCAGGCCGGGATCGGTCCGCACCAGCGGCAGCCGGTCCGGCACCACGAGCTGCACCGTTGCCCCCCCGTCCAGCCCGCGCAGCGCGACCGGCGCCACCTCGTCGATCGCGGTGGGACGCAGGAACGGCTGCAGCGAGCCGGTGGAGAGCCGGCTCATGTCCAGCAGGTTGCCGATCAGCGCGTCCAGCCGGTCGGCGCCCTGCTCGATGGTCGCGAGCAACGCCGCCTCGTCGGCCTCGGTCCACTGCACGTCCGTCTGCCGCAGGGTGCTGACGCTCGCCTTGATCGACGCCAGCGGGGTCCGCAGGTCATGGCTGACCGCGGCGAGCAGCGCGGTCCGCATCCGGTTGCCTTCCGCGAGCGCCTCGGCCTGCGCGGCCTGGGTCCGCAGCCGGTCGCGGTCCAGCGCCGCGGCGGTCTGCGCGGCGAAGCCGTCCAGCAGCCGCGCGGTCACCTGCCGCGACTGCGCGCTGATGACCAGCTCGAGGCCGGGCCGCGCCTCGACCCGTATCGTGGCGGCGTCCGGCGGCGCGGTCCCGCTCACCGCGACCCTGACCCAGCGCTGGCCGGCCTGCTCGAGAAGCTCGGCCCGGCCGCCCCGGGTGGCGGTGAGGTGCTCGAGCACCGCGGCTGGGGTATCGGCGCCGCCCAGCACCGTCTGCGCCAGCGCCAGCAGCTCGGCCGCCTCCTCGGAGCTGCGCGCCGCCTGCTGCGCCCGGTGCGCGGCCAGGTGGACGACGCTGCTGACCGTGACCGCGACCGTGACGAACAGCAGCAGCGCCAGCAGGTTCTGCGGGTCCGCGATCGTCAGCGTGTGCAGTGGCTTGGTGAAGTACCAGTTGAGCAGCAGGCTCGAGGTAACGGCCGCGAGCACAGCGGGCCAGAACCCGCCCACCACCGTGACCGCGACCACGGCCACCAGGTAGATCAGCAGGTCGTCCGCCAGGCTCAGGTGCCGCTGCCCGGCGACCAGGGCCGCGGTCAGCAGCGGGAGCCCGGCGACCAGGATGACCCCGGCCAGCAGCCTGCGCCAGCCGATGCCGCTGGACAGCCCGGACAGCCCCCGCGCCCAGCGTCGCGGCAGCCCCGCCCGGGGGGGAGGGGGCGGGACTGCCGCAGCCCGCTCTGGCCCCGGGTCGGCAGCATCCTGCTGCACGTCAGGCGGCCAGCGCTCGTCGGGCACGTCCACAATCCATAGTGTGAACGATGCGGCGATCCGGCGCACTATCGCACCCGCCGCGGCCCCGGCCAGCATGCACGCGCCCAGCACGATGGCCGCGCGCGCCGCGACCGGGCCGGTCGGGTGCAGCTGCGCGTACGGCGCGCGGGAGAAGCCGACCACGGTCAGCCAGCCGATCGCCCCGAGCAGCGGCGCGACCGCGGGCTCGCCCACCGCGCAGCCGGCCAGCACGACGCCCGCGGCAAGGATCAGCACCCAGGTCCCGTCGACCCCGCCGCCGGATCCCGCGGCGATCGCGCCGATCGCGAGCAGCGCGGCGAAGCCCGCGGGCAGTGCCAGCGGCGCCGCGAGCCCCCGTCGCCTGGCGCCGGGCGAACCGGTCGGTGTCGTGGCCATCTCATGACCAGTTCACCGCCGTCCCGGCCGGTTCCCCGTGATCTTGACGCGATCTTAACGCCGCCCGCACGAGTATTGACGCGGCCTTAGCGGAGAGACCTACCAGCAGCGATCACCGACACGCAGGACGCGGCTGCATGGCCGACGGCCAGGTCGCGGCCAGGCGCAGCGCGGGCAGAACGATCGCCAAGATAGCCCGCGCCCGTCCGTTGCTGTACGCCGCGGGCGGTCCGGCCTGGGTCTGGCGAGTGCACTGCTGGCCCGACCTTCTGCTGGCCGTCGCCAACGCGACGTCATCCAGGAACTCCCAGTCTTGCACCTGTGGCCGTCGTAGCTGCAGAGGACGTCAGCGTGGCGGGGCCACAGCTTCCGCGGGACGCTGGGGCCATGTGCCCGTAGTATCCGGCTCGACCGCGGGATCCGGCGCGCCAGGAGCCGCTGCGGCCTGCCCGGACCCGTTAGGATTCACTCACGCCCCAGGTGTGGGCGGCTGTTTCTCCCCTTTCGCTTGTTGCCAGAAAAGAGCCTGTCGTGGACTCTGCTGCCACGGCGGCGGTGGCCGCCGCCCCAAATCCTGTTCCTGTTCGCGTGTTCGCCCGCGGGTTCGCCCTGCGCGTCCCGCAGACTGCGTGGCTGCTGGGCGCCGGAGCCAGCGCGGACGCCGGCGTGC
>DASYXX010000579.1:0-1993 GCA_035934395.1 Streptosporangiaceae bacterium | reverse complement strand
GGCGCGGGCTGGAACCAGGAGGAGTGCGACGCCTACGGCATCGAGCTGCCGCCGCTGCGGGAGCGCTTCGACCGCTTCGACGAGGGCGTCGAGGTGATCGTCCGCCTGCTCAGTGACGTCACGACCACGTTTGACGGCAAGCACCTGCACCTGACGCAGGCGCGGTGCGAGCCCAAGCCGGTGCAGCGGCCGCATCCACCGATAACGATCGGCGGGCGGGGCCGGACCCGGACGCTGCGCACCGCGGCCCGCTGGGCACAGCAGTGGAACGCGATCACCCAGAGCCCGGACGACTGGCGGAGCCTCAAGGAGACCCTGGTCGAGCACTGCCAGCGCATCGGGCGCGACCCGGGCGAGATCACCTGCTCGGTCAACATCCGCATCGGTCCCGATGACGGGGTCGGGGCCGCGGCCGACGAGGCGGCCGCCTACCGTGACGCGGGCGCCGATCTTGCGATCATGAACCTGCCGCACCGGGCGGACCCCGGCATCCTGACCACGCTCGCCGACGCGCTGAGCCCGCTCGCCTGACCGGGCTGAGCTTCCTGTCCTGACCGAGCCGTCGCTGCGTCGCAATCCGTATCATTGTCGAATCGGTAGCCGAGAGGGCCGCCGGGATCGGAAGACTCATGGGATTCGACCTGCCCTCCGTCCTTGCCGACCGACGCGGCGAGGGATACGAGCTGAGCGCCCGCCTGCTGAACCCGCAGCTGACCCGCACGCTGCACGCGATCGGCTTCGACAAGGTCTACGAGCGGGCGGAGGGCCCGTACCTCTACGACCGCGACGGCAACCGCTATGCCGACTTCCTGGCCGGCTTCGGCGTCTTCGCCCTGGGGCGCAACCACCCCGCGGTGCGCAAGGCCCTGCACGACGTGCTCGACGCCGAGCTGGCCGACCTGGTCCAGTTCGACGCCCCGCTGCTGGCGGGCCTGCTCGCCGAGCGGCTGCTCGCCCTGGCGCCCGGGATGGACCGGGTCTACTTCGGCAACAGCGGCACCGAGTCGGTCGAGGCGGCGCTGAAGTTCGCGCGGTACGCAACCGGCCGGAAGCGGATCCTCTACTGCGACCACGCCTTCCACGGCCTGACGACCGGCTCGCTGTCGGTCAACGGCGCGGCGGAGTTCCGGCGCGGCTTCGACCCGCTGCTGCCGGACCCCAAGATCCCGCTCGGCGACCTGGACGCGCTCGAAACGGAGCTGCGCAAGGGAGACGTCGCCGCGCTCATCGTCGAGCCGATCCAGGGCAAGGGCGTGTACCTGACGCCGCCGGGGTTCCTCGCCGCGGCCGGCCAGCTCCTGCGCAAGCACCGCGCGCTGCTGATCTGCGACGAGGTGCAGACCGGCCTCGGGCGGACCGGGCGGAACTTCGCCTACCAGCATGAGGACGGGGCCGAGCCGGACATCGTCACGGTCGCCAAGGCGCTGTCCGGGGGGTTCGTCCCGGTCGGCGCCACCATGGCCAAGGACTGGATCTTCGAGAAGGTCTACTCGTCCATGGACCGGGTACTGGTGCACGACTCGACGTTCGGCGCCAACGCCATGGCCATGGCGGCCGGCCTAGCCTCGCTGGCCGTCATCGAGGACGAGGGCCTGGTCCGCAACGCCGAGGCCACCGGCGCCGCGCTGCAGGGCGCCCTCGCGGACATGGTCGGCAGGTACGAGATGCTCGCCGAGGTACGCGGCCGCGGGCTGATGATCGGCCTGGAGTTCGGCAAGCCCAGCTCGCTGAAGCTGCGGCCGGGCTGGAGCATGCTGCAGAAGGCGCGTGTCGGGCTGTTCGCGCAGATGGTGGTCGTCGCGCTGTTCCAGCGGCACCGGATCCTCACCCAGGTGTCCGGCGACTTCACCGAGGTGATCAAGCTCATACCGCCGCTGAACATCACCGAGACCGAGGTGAAGCTGTTCTGCGACGCGTTCGCCGACGTCATGGACGACGCGCACCGGGGCAGCGGCCTGATGTGGGACTTCGGGCGCACGCTCGTCAAGCAGGC
>DASYXX010000574.1:0-12870 GCA_035934395.1 Streptosporangiaceae bacterium | reverse complement strand
CGCGCGGGGACGCGGCTCGGTGAGCTTCTCCTCACGGCCTGACTTCTCTCCAGAATACGAGCGCCGGCGCGTCGTGCGGAAGGGTACGCCACGCTCGGGCCGCAGCCGCGTCCGCGCCGATCGGCGGGCATCCGCTCCGTTCACCGGCATATCGGCAGAAATCCGGAGCAGTGAGGGGGGATGGGGAGGCGGGCGGGGACTGCCCGCGCTCCGGGCGGCACGCGCGTCCGGCGGGCGGACCGTGCGGGATCACGGCCAGGTCCGGTCGCCGGTGACCAGGATCGCCGGGCGCACCGTATCGGTGCCGAATCGGCCGGCGATCCGATCCACGGCCCGCTCGGCCTCGCGCCACGAGACAGGCCGGTCCCCGAACGCCAGCTGCGTGACCGCGGCCGAGGCCGGGACCAGGCCAGCCGCACGGACCCCGACCAGCCGGAGCCGTGCCCGGTCATCGAGTGCCGACGCGTAGAGCTCGCACGCCACGGTGTAGATCTGCTGCGCGACGTCGGTCGGCTCGGGCAGCGTCCGCGAGCGCGTGATGGTCTTGAACGTGGCCAGGCGCAGCTTCACCACGACCGTGCGGGCCGAGCAGCCCGCCGCGCGCAGGCCGCGCGCGGTCCGGCCGGACAGCCGGAGCAGCTCGCGCCGGATCACGTCGGGATCGCACACGTCGGCGGGGAACGTCTCCTCGGCGCCGATGCTCTTCTCGTGGACGCCCGGGACCACCCTGCGCTCGTCGCGGCCCCAGGCCAGCGCAGACAGGTGGGCCGCGGTGGCCGGGCCGAGCTCCCGCTCCAGGCTGGTTACCGGGGTATGCGCGATGTCCGCGACCGTGTGCAGCCCGAGCCGGGCCAGGACCTGGCCGGTCTGCTTCCCGACCCCCCACAGCGCGGCGACGGGCAGCGGATGCAGGAACTCGAGCACGCCGTCCGCGGGGATCACCAGCAGCCCATCGGGCTTGCAGTGCACGGAGGCGAGCTTGGCGATGAATTTGCTGGTCGCGATGCCGACCGAGCAGGTGATGCCCTGCTGCCCGCGGATCTGCGCCCGGATCGTGCGCGCGATCTCCGCGGGCGGTCCGAGCCGCCGGAGCGCGCCGGCGACGTCGAGGAACGCCTCGTCGAGCGCGAGCGGCTCCACCTCGGGGGTTATGGTCCGGAACAGCCCCATGACCTCCCGCGACACCGCGGCGTACAGGCTGTGCCGGGGCGGGATGACCACGGCCCGGGGGCACAGCCGCGCGGCCCGCGTCATCGGCATCGCGGAGTGCACGCCGAACGTGCGCGCCTCGTAGGAGGCCGACAGCACCACGCCACGGCCGCTGGTGCCGCCCACGATCACCGGCTTGCCCGCCAGATCGGGCCGGTCCCTGATCTCGACGCTGGCGTAGAACGCGTCCATGTCCACGTGCAGGATGTGACAGCCCGTGTCGTCCGCGGCCGGATCGCCAGCGTTTCCCCCGGCACGTCGCTGCGCCACCGGCGCCCTCCTCATCCCGCTCCGGCGCCCAATCTACTGTCGCCCGCCGACAATCCCCGTGTGCCTGCGGCAGTGGATGAACCGCCGGGCTCACTATGACAAGCCCTCCGGTACATCCACCCACCCGGATGCGCGCCAGAAACGGGCGCTTTCAGGCACATACATCACATAAGTCCCTCCGGCACCGCAAGCAGCCGGAAGCCGCGAGCCGACCGCCGGCCCGCAGGCTGCGGAGCCCGTCCGGCTCCCGGCCGGGCAGTGCTCCAGTTACTGGTTGGGGGTGGGCTCCAGGTCGAGGTCTGGCTTGAGCTCGAGGAGACGGGCGAGGAGGCCGTTGACGAACGCCGGCGACTCGTCTGTGGACAGGTCACGGGCAAGCAGCACCGCCTCGCTGATCGCCACCCCGTCCGGCACGTCACCGCGCCAGAGCAGCTCGTAGGCGCCGATGCGCAGGATGTTCCGGTCAACCGGCGGCATGCGGTCGAGCGTCCAGCCCTGGGCGTACCTGGCCAGCAGCCCGTCGATGCGTTCCGAGTGCGCCTGCACGCCACGGACAAGCTCGGCGGCATAGCCGGAAACCGGCGGGCCTTCCGCGAGCGCGGAACCGCCCGCCGCAGATCGCTCGGCGAGCAGGTCCAGCACGGGCTGGCCCTTGATCTCGGCCTCGTAGAGGATGTCGAGCGCCCGCTTCCTGGCCTTGCTGCGTGCCGACACGGGCTGACGTCACGCCCGGCCGAGGTACTGGCCGGTGCGCGTGTCCACCCTGACCTTCTCGCCGGTAGTGATGAACAGCGGGACCTGGATCTGCGCGCCGGTCTCCAGGGTCGCCGGCTTGGTCCCGCCGGTCGACCTGTCCCCCTGCAGCCCGGGATCGGTCTGGCTGACGGTCAGCTCCACGGCCGCGGGCAGCTCTACGTACAGCGGCGTCCCCTCGTTGAAGGCCACGACCGCGGTCTGCTCCTCCAGCAGGTAGCTCGCGGCATCACCGACGGTCGACGCGGGAATACGCGGCTGGTCGTAGGTCTCGGTGTCCATGAACACGAAGTCGTCGCCCTCTCGGTAGAGGTACTGCATCTCGCGCCGGTCCACGCTGGCCTGCTCGACCCGCACGCCGGCGTTGAAGGTCCGGTCGACGACCTTGCCCGACAGCACGTTCTTCAGCTTGGTGCGCACGAACGCACCGCCCTTGCCGGGCTTGACGTGCTGGAAGTCCACGACGCTCCAGAGCTGGCCGTCGATGTTGAGGGTCATGCCGTTCTTGAGATCGTTAGTGGTGGCCACTGGTCGTGTCTCCTGCGTGCGGGGCGGAACCGGCTCGTCCCGGTCAGAGAACGAGCAGCTCCCTCGTTGTCGTGGTGAGTATCTCGGGTGCTCCCGCCCCGGTCTCGGCCCGGGAGGACGACCCCTCGGAATCCCCCGCCGGGGCGCACACCACCAGGGTGTCCTCGATCCTGACGCCGCCCCGGCCGGGCAAGTAGATCCCGGGTTCGACGGTAACGGGAACCCTGTTTCCGAGTGTACCGGTCCGCCCGTACCCGATGATCGGGGCCTCGTGCACCTCCAGGCCGACGCCGTGGCCGAGCCCGTGCCGGAAGTACTCGTCGTAACCGGCGTCGCCGATCAGGTCACGGGCGGCCGCGTCGACGGCGGCCACGTCCGCGCCGACCGTCGCGGCCGCCACGCCGGCCCGCTGGGCGGTGGCCACCAGATCATAGATCTCCCGCTGCCAGGCGGCGGGCTCGCCGAGCGCCACGGTGCGGGTCATGTCGGCGTGGTACCCGCCGTACCTCGCGCCGCAGTCGATCGTGATCAGGTCCCCCTCGGCGAACGGCCGGCCGCCGGGCACGTGATGCGGGATGGCGCCGTTCGGCCCGCTGGCCACGATCGTGTCGAACGCGGGCGCGTCGGCGCCGAGGTCGACCATCGCCCGTTCCAGCAGAACCGCGAGCTCGCGCTCGGTCCGGCCCGGCGAGATGGCCGGCAGGGCGGCGGAGAACGCCCCGTCGGTGATCGCGCAGGCCCGGGAGAGCAGCGCGATCTCGTTCTCGTCCTTGACCGTCCGCAGCTCCTCGATGAGCCGCCCCGAGTCCACCAGCGTCGGCGCGCCGTCCAGCGAGGCCAGCTCCTCGTGCTGCTCGACGGTCATCACGTGAGCCTCGAATCCGAGCAGGGCCATCCCCCGGGCCACGGCCAGGCCGGCCAGGGCCAGCCCGATGAAACGCTCGACGACCAGTTCCAGGTCACCGCGATCGCGCGCCGCGGCCTCGGCGTACCTGAAGTCGGTGGCCAGCACGCCCGGCCCGCGCGCCGGCAGCAGCAGCGCCGCGTTCGAGCTGGCCAGCCCGGTGAGGTAACGGACGTTGACCAGGCTGGTGATCAGGGCCGCGTCCACGCCCCACGCCGCGAGCTTCTCCTGGGCGCGGGCCCGGCGGGCGGCGTGCGCCGCGGGCTGCGGCGTCACGCGGCGATGTCGCGGATCTGCTCGATCAGCCGCACCCGCTCGGCGTGCGTCGGGGCGATCGGTGCCACGTTGAGCGAGGTCACGCCGGACTCGCGGAACGCGGCCACGCGCTCGGCCACCCAGGCACGCGGCCCGATCAGCGAGGTCTTCTCCAGCAGCGTGGCGGGCACCAGCGCGGCCGCCTCGTCCTTGCGGCCGTCGAGGTAGGCGTCCTGGATGGCGGCGGCCTCGGCTTCGTATCCGTACCTGACCACCAGGTCGTTGTAGAAGTTGCGCCCTTTCGCACCCATCCCGCCGATGTACAGCGCCTGCATGGGCCGTCCCAGCTCCCGCAGCCCGGTAACGTCCTCGCCGATCGCCAGCGACGCCGTGGCCGGCATCACCTCCAGCGGCGGCAGCGACGGGTCGCGCTTCGCCATCCCGGCCGCCAGCGCCTCACCCCAGACCTCCGCCGCCTTCTCCGGGTAGTACCAGATCGGCTCCCAGCCCTCGGCCAGCTCCGCCGCCATCTCCACGTTCTTCGGCCCGAGCGCCGCGACGAAGATCGGGATCCGGTCACGGACCGGGTGGTTGATCAGCTTGAGCGCCTTGCCGAGCCCGGTGCCCTGGTCGGGCGGCAGCGGGATCGTGTAGTAACGGCCGGAGTGCTCCAGCCGCTCCCGCCGCCAGACCTTGCGGCAGATCTCGATGATCTCCCGGGTCCGGCCGATGGGCGCGTCGTACGGCACGCCGTGCCAGCCCTCGATCACCTGCGGGCCAGACGCCCCGATGCCGAGCACGAACCGGCCCCCGGACACATAATCGATCCCGGCGGCGGTCATCGCGGTCAGCGCCGGGGTCCGCGAGTACAGCTGCATGATCCCCGAGGCGAGCTGCAGCCGCTCGGTCCTGGCGGCCAGGTAGCCGAGCTGGCTCACCGCGTCGTAGCTGTACGCCTCGGGGACGAACACGATGTCCAGTCCGGCCTTCTCGTAATCGGCGAGCTCGGCGACGGTCTCGGCGAAGCCGCCGGCGTAGCTCAGTGACATCCCGACGCGCATAGGTGCAGGTCCTTTCCGGCTGATGACCTCCGCCATCGGATCCCGTTCCGGGGCGGGTTGTCAAGCTTCAGCAGAGCCCTCGAGCATGGAAGCGACCGCCCGGAGCGCCAGCTCGTACGACAGCAGGCCGAAACCGGCCACGGTGCCGTCGGCCACCCCGGCCACCACGGAGGTGTGCCGGAACGCCTCCCGTGCCGCCGGGTTGGTCAGGTGCACCTCGACCAGCGGCGCGGTGCGCATCGCCAGCGCGTCCCGCAGCGCGTAGGAGTAGTGCGTAAACGCCGCGGGGTTGAGCACCACCGGCACCCGGCCGTCGGCGGCCTCGTGTACCCAGCCGAGCAGCTCGGCCTCGTCGTCGGTCTGGCGGACGTCGACGCGCAGGCCCAGCTGGCGGCCGGCCGCCACGCACGCCTCGGTCAGGTCCGCCAGCGTCGCGGTGCCATAGACCTCGGGCTCGCGAGACCCGAGCCGGGCCAGGTTCGGGCCGTTGAGCACCAGCACGTTCCTCATCACCCCCCACCCACTTCCCCTGCCCCCGCAGTCTCCTGGTAAGCCTGCTCGAGCAGCTCCTCGGCGGGGTCGTTCAGGATTCCGGGCCTGGCCAGCGCGTCCAGGACCACGAGCCGGAGCGCGCTGGCCCGGGACTTCTTGTCCACCGCCATGGCCTCACGCAGCCGCGGCCAGGCCCCGGGCCGGTAGCCGGTCGGCAGGCCGACCGCGGCCAGGATCGTCCGGTGCCGCCCTTCGGTCGCCTCATCGAGCCGTCCCGCCCGACGCGCCACCGCGGCCGCGTACACCATGCCGATCGCGACGGCGGCGCCGTGCCGGATCCGGTAACCCTCGGCGCGCTCGATCGCGTGCCCGAGCGTGTGCCCGTAGTTGAGCATCTCCCGCGGCCCCGCCTCGCGCAGGTCGTCGGAGACCACCGCGGCCTTCACCCGGACCGCACGCTCGATGAGCTCGCGCTCGTACGGGCCGCCAGGGCGCGCCGCCGCCTCCGGATCAGCCTCGATCAGCTCGAGGATCGCCGGGTCGGCGATGAACCCCGCCTTGATCACCTCCGCCAGGCCGCTGGCGTACTCCTTGCCGGGCAGCGAAGCCAGCATGGCCGGGTCGGCGAGCACCCCGGCCGGCGTGTGGAACGCCCCGACCAGGTTCTTGCCCTCGGCGATGTTGATGGCGGTCTTGCCGCCGACCGCGGCGTCCACGACCGCGAGCAGCGTGGTCGGCACCAGCACGAGCCGGACGCCGCGCAGCCAGGTCGCGGCCGTGAACCCGGCCAGGTCGGTGGCCGCACCCCCGCCGACGCCGACGATCGCGTCGCGGCGCCCGAGCCGGTGGTTGGCGAGCCGGGACCACAGGCCCGCGGCGACCGTCACGTCCTTGGCCGCCTCGCCGTCGGGGATCTGCTCGGCGTGCACCCGGTAACCGGCCTCCCGCAGGACCTGGCAGACGGGCCGGGCAAGCTGGCCGAGCGCGGCCGGGTGGATGACCACGACCGCGGCGGCCTCCTGGCCGACCAGCGAGGGCAGCTCACCGACCGCGCCGGCGCCCACGACCACCTCGTAGGGCCGGTCGCCGCCGACGCCGATCCTGCTCAGGCGCGGCTCGCTGTGCTCCCCGGCTCGCCTGCGGGGCGCCCTTTGCCCCTCCGGCTCGCTCATGGCGGCGAGCCGGCGATCTGAGCGGCGACGTCGGACGCGATCTCGTCGGGAGCGCGGCCATCCGTAGTCACGGTGATCCGGGCCAGCTTCTGGTAGATCGGCAGCCGCTGCTCGAGCAGTTCCCTGAGCTTCGCGCGCGGGTTGCCGATCAGCAGCGGGCGCGGCGTGTCCATGCCCACCCGCTTGGCCGCCGCGGCGAACCCGGTGGCCAGGTAGACGACGGGCAGCCCGGCCAGCAGCCGCTGGGTCCCCGGGTCGAGCACGGCGCCGCCGCCCAGGGCGACCACCCCGCAGTCAAAAGCGACCGCCCGGGCCACCGCCTCGCGCTCGAGCGCCCGGAACGCCGCCTCCCCGTCCTCGACGAAGATGTCGCCGACCGGCTTGCCCGCAGTGGCCTCGACCTGCTCGTCGGTCTCCAGGAAGCCGACGCCTAGCCGGGCCGCGAGTATCGGTCCGACCGTGGACTTCCCCGCGCCCGGAGGCCCAATGAGGATCGCCACCGGCCCGGCGAGCTCGCCCGGCTCGGCGACCGCGCCCGTCAAGAGATCACCAGCGATTCCAGGTAGCCGCGCAGGTTGCGCCGCGCCTCCGCCACCGAGTCGCCGCCGAGCTTCTCGGTCGCCGCGTCGGCGAGCACCAGCGCGGTCATCGCCTCCGCCACCACCCCGGCGGCCGGGACGGCGGTGACGTCGCTGCGCTGGCTGATGGCCTTGGCGGGCTCGCCGGAGCGAACGTCCACGGTGTCCAGGGCCCGGGGCACGGTCGAGATGGGCTTCATCGCCGCGCGCACGCGTATCACCTCGCCGGTGCTCATGCCGCCCTCGATCCCTCCTGCCCGGTTGGTCCGCCTGCTCAGGCCGTCGCCGCCGCTCTCGATCTCGTCGTGCGCGGCCGAGCCGCGGCGGCGCGCGGTGGCGAAGCCGTCGCCGATCTCCACTCCCTTGATGGCGTGGATGCTCATCAGCGCCCCGGCCAGCCTGCCGTCGAGCCGCCGGTCCCAGTGCACGTGGCTGCCGAGCCCGGGCGGCGTGCCGTAGACGGCCACCTCGATCACGCCGCCGAGGGTATCGCCGTCCTTGCGCGCCCTGTCGATCTCCTCTTGCATGGCGGCGCTCGCCGCCGGGTCCAGGCAGCGTACCGGGTCCGCATCCACCCGGGCGCCGTCTTCGGGCCCCGGGATCACCCCCTCGGGCGCGTACACCGAGCCGATCGAGATCACGTGGCTGACGATCTGCATGCCGAGCACCTGCACGAGGTACCGCCGGGCGACCTCGCCGAGCGCCACCCGGGCGGCGGTTTCCCGCGCGCTGGCGCGCTCCAGGACCGGCCGCGCATCGTGGTGCCCGTACTTCTGCATGCCGGCCAGGTCCGCGTGACCTGGGCGCGGCCGGGTCAGCGGAGCGTTCCTCGCCTGGTCGGCCAGGACTGCGGCGGGCACGGGGTCGGCCGACATCACGGTCTCCCACTTCGGCCACTCGGTGTTCGCCACCCGTATCGCTACCGGGCTGCCGAGCGTCACCCCGTGCCGCACCCCGCCGGTGATCTCGGCCTCGTCCTGCTCGAACTTCATCCGCGCGCCCCGGCCGTACCCGGCCCGCCTCCGGGCCAGGGCGGCCGCGACGTCCGCGGTGGTGATCTCTACGCCGGCGGGCACACCCTCGCAGATCGCCACGAGCGCACGCCCGTGCGATTCTCCCGCGGTCAGCCAGCGCAGCATGCTGCCGATCCTGCCATGCGGGCGGGACCGCTCGTCACGGCGGCTGGTGCTCGCCGTGGGGGACGACCGCGACCGCGATGCCGCGGCGCAGCCGCCCGCCCAGCCGCGCCATCACCGCGGTCCCGAGCCGCCTGGCCGCCCCGTCGGCGGCCGCCTGCGGGCAGCCGGGCGGGAACGTCACCTGGATCTCCACGTCACGTCCCGGCCCGACGCGGAGCCCGTTGATCAGCTCCTCGGCGGCGGCCGCTTCCCGCACCGCGCCCAGCACGTCCGGATCCTCGTGCGGCAGCGGGACCGGCCGGCCGTCGGCGAGGGCGGCCAGCCGCGCGCCGTCGACGGCCAGCGGGACCGGGCCGGCGATGTCGACGACGACCGCGCACGAGTCGCTGACCGCGGCCTGCCAGACCCGGGCGGCCGGAGCGGGCACCGGCCGCGCCCCCCGCCGCCACCCGGCCAGCGCGTCCAGGCACGTGAACGCGGGCAGGGCCCGGCGGCCATCGCGGCCGACCAGTGTGGGAAGGGACATATATGTGTCTTTCTTCCCGTCCGGCCCGACCTCGCTCGCCGCGGCCACGACCGGCACCAGCAGCCGCGAGCGGGCCAGCGCGGTCAGCGCGGCGTGCTCGCTGCCCTCGCCCGAGGCGAACGCCGCCAGGGCGGCGGCCGCCCGCGGGTCGGCGGAGCCGTCGTCATCCCTGAACGCCGGGTCGCCGCCGGCCAGCTCTGCCACGCCTCCACTCTAGGCCGCCAGGTCCGCCTGCCGGAGTCTGCGCACATAGCCCTGGCGCTTCGGACCAGCGGGTCAGCGGAAGCAGTTGAGGCGCATTTCGCGGTGTGAGACTCTCAGGGAACTGCATCAACGTCTTGACCACAGGGGAACGCGTGCAGCAGGTTGACCAGGCAGCCGTGGCCATCCAGCCGGGCACGCTCATGCAGAAGGCGATCCCGCCGCGGCTCGTCGAGCCGTATCTCACCGGCCGCCGGGCCGTTATCGCCGGGTTCGTCTACCGGGTGCAGGACAGCTCGTTCGCTGGGCCGGCGGAGTACTACGACGCGCTGGACCTGGGCTACGAGGGCTCAGATTTCGGCCCGGGCCTGACGGAGCTGTACGTCCTGCGCTGGACCGTCGTGGGCCCCGAGTCGTACCAGGTGCCGTACTCCCCGGAGATGGGGGGTGACTGGTCGGGCAAGCCGCCGTTCACGGGAACCGGCTACACCTCCTCCCGCTCGCACGTTGTCGCCGAGTTCTATCTCGACCCGGTGCCCATCCCCGTTGGCGCGGAGATCTACCGGATCAGCCCCGCCGGGACCGACTTCATCGCCCGGTTCGACGGGCAGGCGTGGCTGCGCCCCGTAGGCACGGGCTGAGCCGTGCGCTACCGGCTGATGGCGACCTACCGCGGGGTCCCGTACGAGGCGGGCATCGGACCCACCGACCGGGACGTCGTGCTCTTTGCCGCGTGCCCGCCGCCGGAGGAGCTCGGTTTCGAGCCCGCCACCGGCCACTGGCGCAAGCAGCTGCGGATCCAGGACGTGCAAGGGCTGTGGGAGTCCAGGCCCATGGGCGTGTTCCGGGGCGAGCGCTGTATCGTGCTCGACGATCTCGGTGACCGGCTGCACATCGCCTACCTGGGGCACGACGCCTACCAGGCCGAGCAGCTCGGCTACTGGCAGGTCGACCGCGGCGTGTTCGAGCTGGTCACGCCCCGCGAGGAGGTCACGGAGATCGTCGAGGAGCGCCTCGACTATCCGCACCGGGCCGCCGCGGGCCTCCCGCCCGCCGTGCTGCCGGCCGCATACCCCCCCGCCCGGCCGGACCAGCAGCGGGACCTCGCCGTGATCCCGCCGACCAGCGAGCCTCCGCTGCCGGTGGAGGCGGCCGCGCTGCGCGCGGCGTCAGCCCGCACGCTGCAGCAGTCCCAGCCCCTGCCGGTCCAGCCGCAGCCTGCCATGGACCCAGAGTTCCAGCCCGTCCCCCCCGCGCCAGCCCCGCTGGACCTGGCACGGCCGTCCCCCCGCCGCAGGCGTTCCGCGCTCCGCAGGCTGGCCACGCAGCGGATCTTCTCGGAACTGGCCGGCCTCGCGGCGATTCCTCCGTCCGCCTACGCGGTGGGCGAGGAGGTTGACGGGGCGATGTGCCTGATCCAGACGGCCGGCGGGTTCGAGGTATTCAATGCCGCGGCCGGATCCCGGCATGAGGTGCGCCTTTTCGACGACGAGGAGTCGGCCTACTTCTACCTGTTCGGCGTCCTGGTCGCCGAGGCCGTCCGGACCGGGCGACTGGCGCCAAAGGACTAGCGCCGAAGTGCGCGTGTAATTGTAGTCGAGCGGTCCCCGCGGCCCTCGCGTACCTGAGAACTCCCTCTGGTTGTTGGCGAAGTTCGCACCGCTGCGCGGCCGGGGCCGCTATCGTGCAAACTGCCGGCGGGGCTGAAGGTCCCCCGCTCCCCAAGCAGCCCCGCCGGCACTAATCCCCAGAAAGCAGCGATGCACCGCATGACCAAGCTGGCCTTGATCCCGCTCACCGGAACGCAGTTCCGGATATCGGCTGGTGACTACTCCGCAACGGTGACCGAACTCGGCGCTGGCCTTCGCGAATTCCGATATCGTGATCGGCCCGTTATCGCCGAATATGGACCCGATGAGCTCCCGCCGGGGGCCTCGGGCCAGCTGCTCGCCCCGTGGCCGAACCGGATTGACGGCGGCCGGTATGCCTTCGAGGGCGCCAGCTACCAGCTTGACCTGAGCGAGCCCGCGCGGGGCAACGCGATTCATGGCCTGACCCGCTGGACGGGCTGGCAGCCGGCCGGCCAGGCGGCCGACGCGGTCCAGCTCAGGCACGTGCTGTACGGTCGGCCCGGATACCCGTTCTGCCTGGAACTCACGGCCGAGTACCGGGTCAGCCCCGCCGACGGGCTGCGGGTCAGCGTGACCGCGGGCAACGCGGGCAGCCGCCCGGCGCCGTACGGCACCGGCTCGCACCCCTACCTGACGGCGGGCACCGCGCTGGTCGACGAGTGCGAGCTCGAGCTGCCCGCGGGCCTGTGGCTGCCGGCCGACGAGCGCGGCATCCCGCAGGGGCAGCCCGAGGATGTCACAGCAACGCCCTACGACTTCCGCGTGCCGCGGCCGGTCGCCGGCACCAGGGTCGATCACGCGTTCACCGGGCTGGTCCCCGGCCCGGACGGCCGGGCCTGGGCCCGGCTGAGCGGCGCGGGCGTGCAGGTGGCGTTCTGGGCGGGGCAGGGTTACCGGTGGCTGCAGGTGTTCACCGGCGATGCCCTGGATCCGGCGCACCGCAGGCGGGCAATCGCCATCGAGCCGATGACCTGCCCGCCGAACAGTTTCGTCACCGGGACGGACCTGCTGGTCCTGCAGCCGGGCGACAGCATCACGCATGCCTGGGGCATCGAGGTGCGCCCCGCTTAGTTGGCGCGTAGCGCCCTGACCAGTCCGGCGAGCCGCTCGAGGTCGGCGGGCGTGTCCAGGTCGTCTGGCCGGCCGGTGTCCCCGCACTCCACCGCCGTGACCAGGTCCGGGTGGGCCCGCAGGAACGGCCGCGCCCCGGCATCGCCGATGGCCAGGGCGACGACCCCGGCCCAGTGCTCACGGGCGAGCAGGACCGGGTTGCGGGTCGCGCCGTGATAGGCGGCCACGGCGATGCTCGCGCCGTCGGCATGCGCGGCGATCAGGCGCCGCACCGCCTCGGGCCCGATCAGCGGCTGGTCCGCCAGGGCGATCACGGCGGCGTGGCAGCCGTCAGGAACGGCGGCCAGGCCGGCCGCGAGCGAGGAGCCCATGCCGCCGCGCCAGTGGGGGTTGCGCACGGTCAGCACGCCGGGCAGGGCCACGTCCACCGCGCCGGTGACCACCACCACCGGCGCCGCGCCGCCGTCACGGAGCAGCGCGACGCCGCGCTGGGCGAGCGTCTGGCCACCGATCTCGACCAGCGCCTTCGGCTGGCCGAGCCTGCTGCCCTCGCCCGCGGCGAGCAGGATCCCTGCGACTCCCTCTGACGGCACGCCTGCCAGGTTAAACCAGGTCACAAACAGCGTCATCAGCGCGGAGCGGCAGAACTGACGCCGACCCGAGGACGGAGGAAGCCGGCCAAGCTTGAGTGCGCGTTCACCCGCCGGATCGGCAATGGTCGACGTCGCGTCGGGCGACCCCAGTATGACTGATCGGTCAGCGTCCCCGCGCATCCTGCGATTCCCGCCGTCCACCTCCCCCGCGCCCGGCTTCCCCGCGAACTTCCTGGGCTCGGAGAACCTCTGGACCGGCCATATCAGCCCGGTGCAGGTGAGCGGGCCCAACCTGCAGCCCAAGGGCCTGATTTTCGTTAACGGATGATCCGCGGCAGGGCCGGATCCGCCGCGGCTGACCTGTCGTGACGGATCCGGCCCGCGCCGCGGTGCGGGCTACAGGTCGTCGAAGGTGATCCCGGCGCCCACCCCAGCGAGGCGCGCCGCGGCAAGCGCTTGCAGATGGGCTGGACGCATTACCCTGACC
>DASYXX010000513.1:0-2621 GCA_035934395.1 Streptosporangiaceae bacterium | reverse complement strand
GTCGTCTTCGTCGTCGGGATCGTCCTCTTCATCGTCGTCCACGGAGTAGCGGTCTGCGAGGTCCGCATACGCGGCATGATCGCCCGATTCATGCTGGTCCGTGCCGACACCAAACTCAGCCCGCAGCTGGTCAAGGTTCATGCCACCGCCGCTGTACTTGAGCTGGCGGGCAACCTTCACCTGCTTGGCCTTGGCTCGGCCGCGCCCCATTGGCTCGACCCCCTCGAACGTACGGGAACCCGGTCAGGGCTCCTGGTCACCGCGCTGATCAGTTGTCCTCAGCGCGCTGATGCTTGCGGGCTTTCTCGCACAGCTAAACGACCCGCCGTCTCTCCACCGCAGGAGCACCGGCGCGCTCGTTCTTCCGTGCACATCCAAAGGTACCTGCTTTGGGCGGCTCGCGCCTCAGGCCATACCGCACGGATGGACTCAGGCACCGCCCCGTCCGCGCTGGAGCTGTCGCGCCCGGTCGCCCCGGACCCTGCCTCCCTCCCTCACCCTTCCCCCTTCAGTGGCCTCTGCTCACTCATGGTCCCAGCCAGATGCCCCTAAGCCGGCCGACTTCGGACATGCGCCGCTCCGCGAGCCGGTCAGCGGCGACGGCGGGCGGCACGTCCTCCTCGTCGGCCATCGCGAGGATCCTCTTCGTGGTATCGAAGATCTGCGCCGCCTTGGCCTTGGCACGCTCGAAGCTGAACCCGCCGAGCTCGTCGGCGACCTGGATCACGCCGCCGGAATTCACCATGTAATCCGGCGCGTAAACGACGCCCCGGTCGGCGAGGATCTTCTCGATGCCTGGGTGAGCCAGCTGGTTGTTGGCGCCGCCGCAGATGATCCGGGCGTTCAGCAGCGCCAGCGTGCCGTCGTTGATCGAGCCGCCCAGCGCGCAGGGAGAGAAGATGTCGAGTGCGCCGGCGAGCAGGCGGTCGCGGTCGGCCGTGACCTCGACCGACGGGTGCCTGGCCCGTACCCTCTCCACGGCATCCGGACTGACGTCGCAGATGACCACCTGCGCCCCGGCCTCGATGAGGTGGTCGACCAGGCGGCGCCCGACCTTGCCCACGCCCTCGACGCCGACCCGGCGGCCCTCCAGACTGCTCGTCCCCCAGGTATGCTCCGCTGCGGCGCGCATCCCCTGGAAGACACCGAACGCCGTCAGCACCGAGGAATCGCCCGCGCCGCCGTTCGGCTCCGTCCGGCCGGTCACGTGCCGGCACTCGCGGGCCACGATGTCCATGTCCTCGCTGTAGGTGCCGACGTCGCAGGCCGTGATGTACCGGCCGTTCAGCGACTGCACGAACCTGCCGTAGGCCCGCAGCAGCGCCTCGGACTTGAGCCGGGCCGGATCGCCGATGATGACGGCCTTGCCGCCGCCGTGATCCAGGCCGGCCAGGGCGTTCTTGTACGCCATCGCGCGCGACAGGTTCAGCACGTCGGCGAGGGCGGCGTCCTCACTGGGGTAGGGGTAGAAACGCGTCCCGCCCAGCGCAGGGCCGAGCGCGGTCGAGTAGATGGCGATGATCGCGTGCAGCCCGGTCGGCGCGTCGTGGCAGAACCCCACCGGCTCGTGGCCGTACGGGACAGGCGGGCGGGCTGCCCGCGGCTGCGTGCCGGCGGCGGGGTCGTCGGGAATTCCGAATACATTGGTCACGGCGGTGACTCCCGGCTCAGTCCCTCGTCGCCATTGACGCGGGATCTCAGGGACCCAGGGTATGCCGTAGGCGGCTGGCAGGAGGCGCGAGCGTCGGCTCGGTGCAATCTCATCGGGTCGGGGACTTATGTTAGGGGGCACCGGTATGTCACGATTGATCATGCTGCCGTGCGCTGCCTATCTGCGGGTGTATGAACCGCTATCAGCCTTCGGGGGGGCAGAGCGGGCGCGCTGGGAGGCATATGCCGCATCGGCGGACAGACCGCGCAGGGCGGACGCGCTCGAGGCGGAGCGTGAGGAGGCGCTGCGCCGGATTATCGCGCTGCCGCCGATCGTTGCACCGGCAAAGGAGAGTGATCAAGCGTACGTGCGATGGGCGGACGGGATCACGTACGTGTGCCCGTGGCAGACCAGGCTCCGGTCATGGCTGGCGCTCGGTCGGCTGCGGGCCACGACGAGGCCGCCGCTTGCCGACGCGTTCGCGCCCCGCGAAGCGGGGCGGGCCGCTGAGGAGTTTGCCCGATGGGAGATGAAGGGGGTGGCGCCGCGGGTCTACATACAGAGCAGCACCTGGTCCGTGCCGCCGACCTGGTTCGTTCCGTTCGCCCCGGCCGAGCGCTGGCTGGTGCTCGGCGCGACCGGGGAGAGGGAGAGCAGTCTCCCGGCGACCGCGTCCGCGACGCGCACGCTCATCTACGCGACGACCATGGCCCAGGCCCGCAGGCGGGTGGCACGAGCGCTCGGCACCGTCCGGCGCATTCCGGGAACGGCCCAGGCACCGCGGGGGGCTCCGGGGGGCCGTCCGCCCGGGCAGCCATCGGGCGTGCCTGGGGCCAAGCCCGGTCAGGGCGCACCGCGCACCGCTGCGCTGGTCCGCATCAGCGCCGCGCTCGAGGAGGTCGGGCGCTGGCTGGAGGAGTTCCACCCGCACTCGCTGGTGGAACTTGACTATGGAGGGCTGGTTCAGCTA
>DASYXX010000464.1:0-2261 GCA_035934395.1 Streptosporangiaceae bacterium | reverse complement strand
CGGCCGGCCCAAGCGGGCGCCACTGTAACCGTCATCACGGTACACGTGCTGGTCATCCAGCTCCCAGCCACGCTCCGCGACCGCCGCGCGCAGCCGGTCAAGCTGCTGCTCGATACCCTGCGCCTGGGCCTGGCGGGCAGTCGATACCCGCGCATACACCGCCGCCCGCATCAGACACCTCCTCCGCGATCAGCGCCGGACCCGGCAGGCCGCCCGGCCCGGCCCAGCGGACCACCAGCTGATAGGCCTGATCCCACCGGCGCTCGGCGCCGCGGCTCGGGCTGGGCTGACGGCACACGCTCCAGGTCCGGTTCATCGGGCTCTCCTGCCAGGACGACATCTCCTTGGACAGCAGATCCCCGCAACCGCAACGGCCGGTGCCACCAGCTCAAGCTCAGCTCCAGCCGCCGCACACAGCAGAACTTGCCGTTTGTGATTAGACCATCGAAGAAGATCACCAGCTCGCCAAGCAGAGCACCGGCCTGGACGCCGGGCAGGTCATCCGCTGGAAGTCCTGGCACCGCTGGACCGCGATCTGCCTGCTCGCCTACATCTACCTCGCGGTCGCCGTCGCCGCGCAACGCCAGCACGACGCCGGCTCAGGCCGGGACGCCGGGCTGATCCCGATCACCGTCCCGGAGCTGCTGCGGCTCCTGCGCGACACGGTCATCCCGCCGCCCCGGCGAGACCGGGCCGACCGGCTGCGCTGGTCGGCCTGGCGACGCCGCCACCAGCACCGCGCCCGCCAAGCCCACCAGCGCTGGAACACCTATGCCGAGACAACACCATGATCACAACGGACTGGCAGCCGCCGTAACTGTTGCCGGCGTGGCCGTCTCGAAGGCGTACGGTGGCCGCGTGAACGATCCTGCCGCCCGGCTGGAGATCGTCCGCCCGGCCGTACCCGTTGACCTCGATGGGGCCGTCCTGGCCGAGAGCTGGTCGAACGATACCTGGCTTACCGGCGGGTCGGTGCTGCGCGTGTGCTGGCGAGGCGACCGGAAGCGCCTGCTTCGCGAGGCAACCCTGCTGGGATCACTTCCGGCCGCGGTCCCGCATGCCACCGTCCTGGCCGCGGGGCGCACTCGGGACCTGACGTGGATGGTGCTCCGGCGGCTTCCCGGCGAGCGGCTCGACCTGGTGTGGCCGCGGCTGTCTGGCCAGGAGCGGCGCGATGCCGTGACCGGTATGGCGGGTGCGTTGAGGGCCTTGCACGGGTGGAAGCCGCGGCCAGTGCTGCGGGAGCAGCTGCGGCAGGCACGCTTGACCCCGCCCGTCGCGCCCGAGGACATCGTCGGGGCGGGCATCGTGCCGCTGCCCAGCTGGCGCCTGCTCCCGTTGCTGGGCTGGCTGGAGGAACAGCCCGGCGTGGACCGGGATCTTGCCGGCCGGGTGCGGGTGCGGATCGGGGACCTGCGGCCGCTGGTCAGCGACGCTGAATTCGAGGACGGCGTGGTGGTTCACGGTGATGCCAGCTTCGCCAACGTGTTGTGGCACCGGGGACGCCTGGTCGCGCTGCTGGACCTGGAATGGGCGCGCCTGGGGCCGCCGGATCTTGAGTTCGCGACCATCAGCGGGGACGACGCCGGTATTCATGCCCGCGGGTCTTCAGGGGCTGTATCTGCCTCTGAGCTACCCCTGCTCACCTGGCTCCGGGCCGGTTACCCCGGGCTCTTCGACCGGGAGCACCTCACCGAGCGGGTCTGGCTCTACGACATCTGCTTTCGGATCAGACAGCTCTGCGCCTGGGGCCGCCTCGATCCGCGTTCACTTCAGGACCTGGCCGACCTCACTCGGCACCCAAGGGTGCGCTTCCCCTGACGGGTGGCTGACCAGTGGCATCCCTGCTGGCGGGCACGCAAAACCGCCTCTCCTGCAACCGGAGTGGCCTGATCAGTGAGTCGCCGTCCGTGAACCATACGTCTGAGTGCAGCAACAACCCCCACCGTCACGAACTACAGCTGCCGTAGTAGATCAATGGAAAGTGTCCGGCCAGTGCGCCGGGATCGGTATCCGCAGGTCAGCATCCTGCCGGAGGTCCGGCGTGTATGCCATAGTCCTGTACTGTCCGACCAGTCTGTGAGAAATCTGTGAGAGATGCCTGCACTGCCGATACCTACCGTGACTGCGCGGCACCGCGCCTGGTCTCAAGTCTTGCGATTCCGGCGAGCTGCGGTCCTGCCCCGCACCAAGCGCCTGAACCCAGCGATCACGGCGAGCAGGAATCCCAGCACAGCGGCCAGCAGGAGCGTGACCCCAAG
>DASYXX010000432.1:0-4492 GCA_035934395.1 Streptosporangiaceae bacterium | reverse complement strand
CTCGTAGTCGCCTTCGGGCAGGTCATCGGCGGTGATGGCGGCGCCGGCGTCCCAGGCGGCGGCCCAGAAGGCCCAGTCGGTGCGGCCCAGCGTGCGCGCGGTTTCCATGGCCGCGCGCCGCGCGGCGGACGCGGCCGCGATCGTCGGGTAGTCGTCCTCCTTGGCGGCGGTGGCCGACTGCAGGTGCGCCCACGCCTCGGCGCGGTCGAGGGGGTTGACCTTGTTCCAGCTGGTCGCCACCCGGTCGATCTCCGCGGGTGACAGCTTCCGCATCCTGGTCAGGAACTGCAGCAATCGCGGCGTGTTCCGACCGAAGATCGCCTTCCTAGGGTCTCCGTTCGAGGCAGCGACCCCAGGCCGACCGTAGCCGGGCAGGTTCTCCTCGCGGTGGGTGGAGTGTCCGGTGGACCGACTGGCGCCGTTGCCGGGCGCTGGAGCTGCCTTCATGATCTCCCCCGTGCTACGTGCTTCGAGTTACAGCATCTATTTTCATGTAACCGCTCCGCTTCGAAGCGATTCCTTCACGCAGGGTGATGGTCGTCACAGTGGAGCTTTAGCCGGCGACGATCGTGGCGGCGAGCGCGATCCGATGGTCCCCGGTCCAGGGCGGTCCCAGCGTTGCCCGCGGTCGGCCGAGCACATCGCCGGCTCGCTCACCGAGGATCCTGGCCGCCTGCGCCTCGACGTCTCTCGCGTCGAACAGGTGAACCTCCCAGCCGCGCACGTGCGCACACTCGGAGAGCACCTGGCAGTACATGACCGAGTCGGCCCGGGAGTCGTACGGCGGGCGGCGCAGGACCACGATGTCATCGGGGAAGTCGAGCGGCCAGGCTCGCAGCGACATCGAGACGATCGGTCCGGGCAGCGAGGCGGCGAGCTGATCCAGCGACGCCGATGTCGCCCGCAGCGCCGACGCCCGGGCCTCCGCGACCATCCTCGCGGCGTCGTCGTCGCCCAGGAGCCTGGTCTCGTGCTCGATCGGTGCCGCCGGCATGCCGGGTTCGATCAGCTCGATCCGCCGACGTTCCACGACTTCGTGGTCGGCCGACGCGGTGACGGCCACGGCCCAGCCGAGATGATGGGCGATCCCCACATGCACGCCGTCGAGTATCTCGCGCCGCGTGCCACCGGCCGGTGGCGCACTGAGTTGCCGGGTGATGGCCTGCAGCGCGGCGGCGAGGTC
Organism: Streptosporangiaceae bacterium; assembly: GCA_035934395.1. Lineage (GTDB taxonomy): Bacteria > Actinomycetota > Actinomycetes > Streptosporangiales > Streptosporangiaceae > JASHPR01. The sequence goes on along the minus strand of DASYXX010000432.1, from coordinate 3,309 downwards.
GGTGGCGGACGGAGCCCGGTCCGGGTCGATACAAACGTACTAGACGAATGTTCTAGACGAACGTCCATCAGGTATACCTGGCCGGGCAGCCCGCCGCGCGGGTCCGGCACGTCGGATTCCTGGGCGATCGCTACGAGATCGACACCAGCTTCGGTCCGTTAACCGCGCGCGGCAGCTTCGGCGGCAACTACACCCTGGACCAGGGCGGAGCGCCGGTCGCCTCGATGGTCCGGCAGTTCTCGCTGCGAGAGAAGTTCGCCATCGACATCGCCGACGGCCAGAACGACGCGCTGGTCCTCGCGGTCATGCTGGCCGTCGAGGCCATTCATGACCGGCGGCGCCAGCGCCGGTCAATGTGAGGCCGGCCGCATGCCAGCAGCGCGGCGGCCGGACCATTACCTCGCGGTCCCGCCCAGCGGCGCGCGTTACCGCTCGCGGTCGCGCCGCAGCCGTTCGAGGACCTGATCCGGGTCATCCAGGGTGACCCGGATCATCGCCCGCACCGCGTCCGCCAGGGCGACGCGGGGCACGTCGAGCGTGATCGCCGCCGAGTCCGCCCAGTGCGTGAGCTGCCGGTACAACTCGGGGCTCAGGTCGAGGGTGATCCTGACCGGCTTCGACCGGATCGCGGTCCGCCCGGGCGGGGGCGCGTCGGGCTCGGTGCGCCGGGCCGCCGCGGCCGCCATCTGTGCCCTGCGCTGCTCCCGCTGCGTCGTCATTTCCGCACCGAGCACAGGGGCGTGCATCGCGCGATGAGGTCGTGGGCCACACGGCGCCACACCTCGCGCCCGGTGTCGGGAATCGGCAGGCCGAAGCTCTGGGCGTATACCTCCAGCCGCGGCACGGCCGTGCCCAGCACGTCGTAGCCGAGGCTTTGCAGCGCCTCACGGGCGTCGGCGGTGGAGTTCGCCCGCACGATGCAGCGGTTCAGCAGCACGGCGGAACGCGCCGGGACTTCCCGGAACGCCGCGACCTCGGAGATCTCGTCGCGTACGGGGGTGGTGCGGTTGATCTCGATCGGGCTCGGCGCGCACGGGATCAAGATCTCGTCGGCGTAACGCAGCGCGGACAGCGCGATCGCCGCGTGGTCCTCCAGTTGGGGCGCGTCGATGATGACCACGTCATCGGCCTGGGCGATCTCAGGTACGCGGCGGTGTACCTCGGGGGAGGGGAGGGCCACGATCCGGAACGGGAACGCCGACGGCGGCCGCACGCCCGGGTACATGGCGGCGAGATCGGACCATTCCAGGGCGCTGCCTGAGGGGTCGGCGTCCACGAGGAGCACCCTGTTCCCGGCCTCGGCGAACACGTGGGCCAGCCAGACCGCCGACGTTGTCTTGCCGGTTCCTGGCTTGAGGTTGGCCAGGGCAAGGCTAAGACCCGTCATCTAGGTATTAGACCAGCGTCTGCGGCATTACGGTAGCGGGTCGGGGCGTACTGGCTGGTCTTGCCCCTCGCCGCGCCGCGTGGAGCAGGTTGCAGTAATACAGCAAATACTGCATTACTGTCACGCTCGGGCGGCCCCCGTATCCGCATAGGCACGGATATTGCCCCGCATTTCGTCGGGCGGCCGGGCCGGAGAGTTACCCATAGACGGTTGATCGCGCTGAGTGATCGGGTGCCCGCGGGCTCGGGGGACTTTAGCGGTCGTCGGGCAGCTCGTCGCGGAGCAGATCCATGAGCAGGCCGTCATGGTAGCTGCCGTCGCCGCCGCGCTCGTACTGCCGCATCACCCCGACGGGCCGGAAGCCAACCCTGGTGTAGCAGCGGATCGCCCGGTCGTTCGCCGCCGCCGGGTCGATGGTGAGGCGGTGGTGACCGCGCTGCTCGAACAGGAACCTGGCCAGCAGCGTCACGGCCTCGCGCCCGGCGCCCCGGCCCTGGAAGCGGCCCCCGAGGAAGATGTCGATCCCGGCGTGCCGGTACATCGGGTCCTCCTCCTCGTCGTACTGGATGCCTCCGGCGACCTCTCCGTCGATCTCCACCACCAGCATGACCGCTGAGCCGGAGCCCCGCAGGTCCTCCTCGATCACCGTGACCGGGCCCGGCTCGCCCCACCAGCGCGATACGGACGGCTCGCCCAGGATGCTGTGCAGCCGCGGGGCGTCGTCCGGCCGACCCGGCCGGAGCCGGACCCGGCGGCCCGCCAGCGTCGGCCGCGGGTCGCCGGAAGTCAGTCCGGCTGCTGTCATCTCAGCAGACCCGGACTGGCGGGCGATCGGGCCGCTACCAGCTGTCCCGCCACGTGGTGGTGAACGAGCTGCGCCGCAGCAGCGCCGAGGCAATAGCGAGGTTGTAGGAGTCGGTGGCGTCGACCATCGTGATGTTGTTCACGTTCGGCAGGGCCCCGATGCTCAGAGGCCTGCCCGACTGCGTCGCGGCCCCGTTGGTCAGCTTCCAGGTGCCATAGTCCGACAGCGGCGAGTAGCCGCTGCTGGCAAAGAGGTCCCGCTCGTTGATCCATTCCGCGCTGTCGTTCAGGCACGTCCTGCACCTGGTGCGGACGGAGAAGGAATCCGCGCGGTGCGTGGCGTCAATGACCACCAGCCGGTAGGCCGCCCCGCTGCGGGTCACGCTGGCGCTGATCTTGTCGCCCGGCGCCACCTGGTGCACGGTTACCGTTACCGGGTCGGTCGGGAACATCTCGTACCAGTCGTCGTAGACGGCCCTGCCCTCGAAGCACATCGATATCGTGCCGGCCTGCTCGACCGTGGGGCTGTTGCTGCTGAAGCCATCGAAGCCGACCCACTGGGTGGACGTCTGGTGCTCCCTAGAACACCTGCCCAGCCTGGAGACCGTCCACGACCCGGAGACCCTGGTGAAGGATCCCCTGGCGCCCGCGGCCGCGTAGCCGGACCAGTTGAAGTAGAAGACGTCGCTCACGCCGTTCGGGCCCGCGACCGGATGGCGGGGTGCCGCGACGCCGGGGGCGTAGATCCCTTGACGCAGCGCCGGGACGCTCGCTCTGGCTTCTGACCCGCGGACCGATCCCGAGACCGGCCGCGCCGCTGCGGAGAAACCGCGGCCAGCTAATGCCGGGCGGCCGGCCGTGGCCGACGCCGCGACGCCGAGAAGCAGCAGCCCCAGGGCAGCGGCGGAGGCGGCGGTCTGCTTGTGATTCATCGACGTAACCTTCTCTGCGGGCGCGAGCCGTCCGGGAAAGCGTAAGCGTGCTCCGGCTCGGACTACCGCTTTTTCCGCAGAGCCGGACGCCAGCCGGCCTCGACGGATCGTCCGGCGAGCACAACCTCGTGGCCCGGGGGAGGGGGAGGCTCGATCGCCCGCGGCCCCGCGGCGGGCGGCTCCAGC
>DASYXX010000377.1:0-8961 GCA_035934395.1 Streptosporangiaceae bacterium | reverse complement strand
CGTCCACGCCCTGGCGGCCGCCCGCGGCCTGGGTGCGAGATGACTCACGACCGCAACAGCGGTTGAATAGTCCCAGAGGGTTGAGCGGGTGTCACGTGATCGCCGTCTACATTCTGATCCAGACCGACGTCGGCACGGCAGCCGTGGTGGCCGCGGCGCTGCAGGACGTGCCGGGCGTCTTGGAGGCGGTGAGCGTGGCCGGGCCCTACGACGTCACCGCGCGGGCGCAGGCGCACGACATCGACGAACTGGGCAAGCTGGTGACCTCCCAGGTCCAGGCGCTCGACGGCGTGAAACGGACCATCAGCTGCCCGGTCGTTCACCTGTAAGCCACCGATGCCGGCCGGCCACCACACCACGATCCGCGCGGCGGGCGAGGGCGGCGTGCAGGCGGTCTGCACGTGCGGCTGGCGCAGTCCGGTGTTCGGGCGGACAAGACGGCCGGCACGATGGACCCGCTGCAGCGCGCGGCCGACGCCGGCGACCTGCACGAGTGGGAGATGTCCCTGCAATAGTCGGCGCCACATGCCCGCGGTAACGGCAGAGCGAAGATGCCTGGGTTGCTGGCAGGAGCGGTGCCGGTGTCTGCCGGTGTGGAACCGGCCGTGCTAGCCGTTGCGCCACCAGGACGGCGCCGGAAGCAGCGGTGGCGCCGCTACGAGCGGCCCCGGCAGGCTGGTCACTAGCGCGGGACCGGGCAGGCCCGGTCGCCAGGCCAGCAGCTCGCCGCGGTCTCCTTCGCTCACGGTCGCGAGCAGCCAGTTCCCGGTGGCGCTGAACGCCAGCCCGGCTTGCGTCTGGGGGTGCAGCTCGAGGCCCGGCACGATGTCAAGGCCGCCGGTTTGCAGGTGAAGGACCACAACGTCGGCCGGCGGGGACGAGGCCCCGACGGTGGTGAAGCGGGGATCTCGCCTGGCCCGCGCGAGCTGGAAGGCGGCCAGCGCGCCGTCGGGGCTGAAGACGGCACCCGAGACCGGGACGCGCCTGGCCGGCAACTCGAACGTGGCCGCTGGCCGTCCGGTGTTCAGGTTGATGCTTTTCAGGGTGCACGTGCTGTGGGTCGGCGCCGCGCCACAATCGGGCAGGCTCACCAGCACCACGTGGCCGGCGGCGCCCATCGCAAGGCCCTCGGCGAGGCGGCGCAGCACCGCGCCGGTCTTCGGGTCGGCGAGCTCGACGGTATCCGGCCGGTCGGCGTGCACCGACGCCAGCGCGCGGCTGTATTCCGCCACCAGGCCGGCCGCGGTGTCGGCGACTGGGTAGGTGCCCGTCTTGAGCGTGACCGCCGGCCCGCCGTTCAGCGGAGTCAGCACCGCCCTCGAGGACGGCGTCGCCCCTGTCACCGCCCACGCGTGGTGTACGCCGCCGAGCAAGTCGAGAAACTCGCCGGTCGTGTCGAGCGGGTGGGCGACACCGGCCGCGACCCGGTAGACGCGGAAACCACGGCCGGGGCATCGCATGACGAGGGCGTAGTCGGCGTCCGGCCCCGCGACCAGGTTTGTGACCTGCCGGCCGTGATCGGGCAGCCCCGGCAGCGGCCGGGAGACGGCGCGGCCGGCGATGACCTGCCGCAGCGCTGTGCCGCCGACCAGCACCGTCGCGGGGACATCGGCGTGTTGTCGGGCCAGGTGGATCTGCGGCAGGTAGGCGTCCCCGTCGCACGCCGCCGGTACCGCCGAGCCGGGAACTGGCGATGTGGCGGGTGACGGGGTCTTCGACGGCGAGGACGTGGCGGCGCCGTTCGGCCAGCTGCGGGCCACGACCAGGCCGGCCAGCGCCGCCGCAGCGGCAACTCCGGCGGTTGCCCACACCCACCGCGGTGGTCGAGGCCAGCCACCGAACTCAACCGTGTTGCTCACCGCACACCTCGCTTCATGGTAAGTGGCAGGCAACCGGTCAGGTCCATTTCCCGCTGTGTGACTGTATGGGTGTGAGTCCGCGCTGACGGGGCGGGAATGCGGGCGGTAAGCGATCTTGGCCGGTAGTAGTGTCCGGGTGTGCCCGCTGACCGGGAACCGCCGCCGGATCAGGTGCTGGCCGCGCTGGTGGCGTCGCTGCGGGCGGAGCTGGCGGGGACGCGGGCGGAGCTGGAGCAGGCGCGGGGGCGGATCGCTGAGCTTGAGGCGCGGCTGGCGCAGACGCCGCGGAACTCCTCGAAGCCGCCCTCCAGTGAGGGGCTGGCCAAGCCGGCGCCGCGGCCGCGGCCGCTGCGGAGGAAGAGCGGCCGCAGGCCCGGCGGGCAGGATGGGCATAAGGGCACGACGTTAGCGCAGGTGGCCCGCCCGGACCGGGAGGTGCGGCATGAGCCGGGCCGCTGCGGCCGGTGCGGGGCGGCCCTGGCGCGGCGGCCGGTGACCGGGGTGGAGCGCCGCCAGGTCGTTAACCCGCCGCCGGTGCCGGCCGAGGTGACCGAGCAGCAGCTGATCGAGCGGGAATGCGGCTGCGGGCGGCGCACCAGGGCCGCCGCCCCGCCGGGCGCCGACGGCCCGGCGTGCTACGGGCCGCGGGTCGCCGCGGTCATCATCTACCTGTATGCCGGGCAGTTCCTGTCCAAGAAGCGCACCGCGCAGGCGCTGGCCGAGCTGTTCGGCATCGCGCTGTCGTCGGGCACGGTGGCCGGCCTGACCGCCCGCGCCGCCGGGCGCCTGGGCGGGTTCCTGGAGCATGCCCGCGAGCAGATCGCCGGCAGCGGCGTGGCCGGGTTCGACGAGACCGGGTTCCGCGTCGACGGCAGGCTGGCCTGGGTGCACTGCGCCCGCACCGGCAAGTACACCCTGCTCATGGTGCATCCCCGGCGCGGGAAGAAGGCCATGGAGGCGATGGGGGTCCTGCCCGCGTTCGCCGGGGTCGCCGTGCACGACGCCTGGGGCCCCTATGACAGCTACACCCGGGCAGGCCACCAGCTGTGCTGCGCGCACGCCCTGCGGGAACTGCAGGCCGTCACCGACGGCGCGCCCGAAGGCCAGTGGTGCTGGGCCGCCCAGGCCGCCGGCGCGCTCACCGCGATGCAGGCACTGGCGAGCGAGGCGAACAGCCACGACCGCGCCCCGGACCCGGCCGCCCTGGCCGCCCAGGTCCACACCTACCGCTCCGCCGCCCTGATCGGGGCCAGCCAGACCGCCGCCCGCTCCGGCAAGCTGATGACAAAGCACAACGCCCTGGCCCGGCGGCTCCTCGACCGCCAGGACGACTACCTCAGATTCACCCGCGACCTGCGGGTACCCGCGGACAACAACGGATCCGAGCGCGACATCCGCATGGCCAAGCTCAGGCAGAAGGTCTCCGGCTGCCTGCGCACCATGACCGGTGCCCGCCAGTTCTGCGCGATCCGCAGTTACCTGTCCACTGCCGCCAAGCACGGCCTGACCTTCTTCGACGCCCTGGTCATGCTCACCCAAGGCCGGCCATGGATACCCGCCATTGAATGATCACATTCGAATCGCCGAGACCTGACCAGTTACCCCGAGGGCAAGCCCGAACGGCAGCGACCGGAAGAAGCTGAGCAGGCCCACGACAAAGAAATAAACCTGAATCTGCAGCTGCGGCTGTCTTTCTGCCTGACGACGAATCCGGCTGCGGTCAGGTCCATGACGATGTCGTGCGCACTGCGCTCGGCGATGTTTGGGGCGGCAGGGATGTCCCGCAGCCGCGTGCCCAGGTCCTAGGCGATTCGTAGCAGAACCCCGGCGGGAGAAGTACCGTCATTTCTAGAAAAATATTGCTAGTTTCTGGATTCAGATGTAGGCTAGAGGGGACACCGGGGGACAGCGGCCGACCGCGGCCAGGTACCCGGGTCAGCACCACGGTGGCCAAGGTCCCATCACTCGGTCTCCCTTCGCGAGGAAGCAGCGCCATGACCGAGCCAGCCGCACGCCACCCCATAACCAGCACCCTGCCGCGACCCTCAGCCAATGGCTCCGCCCCGCCGCCCCAGTCCGCGCCGCGGCCGCGCCGGCGACGGCGGCTGCAGACCCGGATCAGCGGCATCCGCACCGGGCTGATCGCCGGCGTCGCCGCCCTCATCGTGGTGATGATCTTCATCATCCAGAACGCGCACGCGGCGAACATCAGCTTCCTGGGCGCTCACCTGCGCCTGTCGCTGGCGGTGGCGCTGCTCTTTGCCGCCATCGCGGGCGCGCTGATCATGGCCGCTGCGGGAACTGCGCGGATCACCCAGCTGCGGCGGATCATGCGCCGCAGCCGGCGCAATTCCCAGGCCGGCTAACCAGCCGGGCTGATCGCGGCTACCACGGCCCGGGCAGAACCGAGCTGGTTGGCCCGCCGCTATCTGTCCCGCACCATCGGCCAGTCCCCGCACCTCACACGACACTGAACAAGGAGTCGGTTATGGGCATCATCGCCTGGATCGTTCTCGGCCTCGCCGCAGGCCTACTCGCCAATATGCTGATCCCCGGCAAAAGATCACAAGGCCTCATTATCACCTGCCTGATCGGGATCGCCGGGGCGCTGGGCGGCGGCTGGGCCGCCACCCAGCTGTTCCACATTCACACCCTGCACGGGTTCTTCAACTTGTCCACCTGGCTCACCGCCATCGCCGGGTCAGCCGTCCTGCTCGTCGCCTACCGCGTCATTGACGGACAGAGCGGCCACCGGATGATCCGCCGATGACGTGACGGGCTTACCGGACCGGTGCCGCCTGGCCATCCCCGGGCCGGGCGGCACCATCACCTGGAGTCCGCGGTCGGCCGAACTCCGTTGTCCGCTGGCTGCCTTTTTGTCGAGGGGCGATCGTTGCGCTGCAATGGCATCAGCATGTGGCCGATAGGGCATACGGCAGGTCGGAGCCGGGCGAGGTTTCCCACCCCTGGACCATCTCTAGCGGTATCACTTCGACATCGCGGAAACCGGCCGCGTCGGCGGCGGTCACGAGCGACTGGTGGCCGGTCAGGTACATGGCTGTCAGCTCCTGCCGGGTCTGTGGCGTGTAGTGACGCTCGAACAAGGTCGGCTCGTGGCCGGAATCCTCTGGGGCTGCGTCGGGTGGCGGCTCTGGTCCGGCAGCGGCGGACAATCCGTAGATGGCGACCATCCGCCCGCCCGGGCTAAGGAGTTTGTGCCAGTTCCGGAAGGCCAGCTCCGGCTGTCTCAGCGTCCACAGCAGGCTGCGGCTGATGACAACGTCGAAGCTCCCCGCCGGAAATGGCGGGTCGACCGCGTCGCCGACGGCGAACGTGATCGCTAGCCCGCAGTCATGCGCCGTCGAGGCGTCGAGCATGCCTTCGGAGAGGTCGATTGCTGTCACCTGGTGACCTAGTTCCGCGGCGATCCGGGCAATGAACCCGGTCCCGGTCCCCACGTCGAGGACCCGCGCCGGCGAGGCTGGCAGCACCGAACGAAGCGCTTCGACCCACTTGGCGTAATCGGCTGTACCCACCGGCGCCACGTTGTCCGGGGTTTCGTAGTCTGGCGCCACAGTGTTCCAGAAGGCTGTGATCCGCCCTTGGCCCTCAGGCATGTTCATCGGAGGCTTCCTTTCGACCTGGTTCCTCGGGGGTAGTCGTATGGCACGCTGATAAATTCGACGGCGCCCACAACGGAGCGCTGGGGGGTCATAGCTTGCTGGGCGTGTACCGGAGCCCAGGGTCGGCGGGGCTCATGAGGCCGATGCAGTGACCATCGGGATCCTCGACGATGGCGTACCGGGATCCGAAGAAAGCGTCATAGGGCTGGCGGCGCCCGCGATAGCCAGCCGCGGTCAGCTGCGCGAACTTGTCGTCGACCGCCTCTCGGGACGAGACACAGAAGCCGATGACCGCAGCGCCGGGCTCCAGTACCTGGCCGGCCCAGATGCGGGTCATCTCGGCGTTGTCGAGGTCGAGGTGCACGCCGCCATCGGGGTGCCCGTCGACGTGGCGGGCGCCGCTGCCAGGCGGCCAGTCCCCAACGGTGGAGCTGATGTCGAGGCCGAGCATGCGGTAGAAGCGGACAGCGACGTCCATGTCGCGCACCACGATGTTGAGCTGGCTGAAGACAGGTCGGCTGGTCATCGTCGCAGCTCCTCGGTTGGGGTCATAGTCAGAGGATGACCGATGCCAGGACGGCTGGGCTTGGAAATTTGGGCGCTATATGGCGCCGGTCAGACCCTCGTCGCGGGGATCTCGGAGTTCCTGGGCGATCCACGAGGTCGGTGTCAAGCCGGTCAGCGCCCGCCATTCCTGATCAAGGTGGGCCTGATCGAAGTAGCCGCAGTCAGCCGCAACCTGGGCCAGCGAGCCAGGACGGGCCCCGTCGATGAGGGCGGCGGCGCGCTCGAAGCGGAACACGCGGGCTGCCTGCTTGGGCGAAAGACCATATTCGGCTCCGAACCGCTCAGACAGGCGGCGGCGGCTCACGCCCAGGTCGCTGGCCAGCGCCGCGATCTGCAGATTCCCTCCGCACCGCATCAAGCGCGTCCACGCCTCCGCAACCGCAGATGGCGGTTCCCCTGCTTCGCAGACCAGCCCGCTGAAGACAGAGTTGAGGACCTGCACCCTGGCACGCCAGCTCGAGGCGAAAAACAGCCGCTCGGCCAGCTCGCCCGGCCACCGGCCCCAACTGCCGTGCAGGTCAACGACCATCGAACCGATTACTCCGGCGGGCATGCCCAGCAGCGCCCGCACGCCGCGGGGCGTCAGCTCGACGCCAACCCCGCAGCCGTGACCATCGTGAGCCACCTTCGCGAGCGCGGCGTGCAAGCCACCCACCACAGCGGCAAACGTGCACTCAGTGGCCAGGCCCGGCATCTCGACCCTGAGCGGGTCACCGAGGCTGATCATCACGGTCACATGCCGGGACGGGACTACGTGATGCACACCAGGCGCCACACCCTGGTAACGATGCCACGTGTAGCGGCGGACGAAAGGCTGAAGCACCGGGCTCGAAAAGCCCACAAGCTGTTCAGATTCGCCGCCCACTCACTCAGGCTACGCGGCCCTATCGGGAGACGTCCAGATCACCCACTCTGGCCGCGTGCTGACCGCCAGCGAGGCCTCCTACCCAGATGCGCTATCGGCCTGCCTGGACGCCATTCGGGTATGACTGACAACCGGGGCCAGAGGCGCTGATGGATCCGGAAGGGTTGAGGTAGGTACTCGAGCTTGACCCAGATCCCGTCAACCATGACCAGGGGCGTGTTGCCGATCGCATCGAGGATCGTGCCGCCGCCTCCGAGACCAAGCCAGCGGCAGGCGCCCGCGCCACACCCGTGGCCTGATGGCCGCCAAGACCGCCGTGCGCCGGGACGTGGCCAGCGAGCTGCCTTACCTGACCCGGGCACTGAGGGCGCCCACGCTGCGGGAGGCGGTGCCGCGGCTGGCCGAGCTGGGCCTACGCCGAAGCTTGGACCCATGAGGAATGAACCGAAAGAGGGTCAACATTCAGCTGCCGTCAGAGGGGGCGCCGGGTCAAATTTCAGTTGCCGTTGACAGCCGAGGCCACGGTGCCGCCGCGCGGCCTGGAGGCGCATCCTGACCACCAGCGGTACCGGCCTGCGGGGTGAGACGCAGCGATGGTCATCTGAGTTCGCATGGCAGGTGCTTGATGCCGTTGATGAAGCTGGAGCGCAGGCGGTCGGGCTCAGCGGCAGCGCGGATTTGTGGGTACCCGGTGCAGCAGCTCGCGCAGCATCACGGTGATCTCCCGGCGGGCCAGGTGGGCGCCGAGGCAGAAGTGCGGTCCTGCGCTGCCGAAGCCGACGTGCGGGTTCGGCGACCGGGACCGGTGATCAGGAGCTCGTCGACGATGCCGGCTGCCGTCCGCTGCACTTCCTCCTCGAACTTCCTGATCATCTTCGGGGTGAAGGCGCGGGACGCGATCCGGCGCAGCCGGGCGTGCCGCGGGTCGTCCATGCTGATCATCGAACCGAAGTACTCGGTGAACTCGGCGGGCAGGTCGATCAGGCTGGTGGCGCCGCGGGCGGAGGAGAACACCTCGGGATTCCTGCTCGCGGCGGCCACGTCGGAGTGCCGGACCAGCGCGTAGAAACCCCTGCCGTCGGTGGGGATCGGGCCCTCGGGGTCGGCGAAGTGCGGCGGGCTGCCGAGGGCTCGCAGCTGCGCGAAGGCCGTATGCCGCTGCGCTGGTGGCTGCGCCCAGAACTCGTTCTGCGACAGGTCGATGTTTCCTGCGATCTGGGCAGGGTGCGGAGTGTTCACGGGGGAGCCGCCTTCCGGCTGGGACTGGACTCGGTTCTGCCCTCTGGTGCTTTGTTTCGTGGCGGGGTGCTCGCGACGCTGTTCGGGATTGAAGCTGGCCGTGGCTGGGCGGAAGCTAGTCCAGGATCTGGACGGGAATTCTGGGCACGGCCGGGAGCTGGTCCTCGCCGGGTCGGGACGGCGAGATCTGCCTGGACCTGAGCCAGCTGGCCGCCGACGTGGTCACCGCTGATGGGCGATCGCGCACGCCAAGCTGTCCGGCGATGGCCAGCAACAGCAGCGAACTACCGGGAACCGTAGGGAAGGCAGGCGATGATCGCCGCAGCGGCGTCCCCTCGGATCAGGTGGGCGGGCCTATGCGCCCGAGTCCGCGGCGTCACCGTTGTGCTGGGCCGATGCGTCCGGCTGCGGCACTGCGGCGGCGGCGGCCAGCTTGCCGTTGCTCACCTGCATGGGCAACTCGGGGATCGGCAGGACCTCAGGTATCTCTAGCGCCGCCCCGCTATCGATCTCGGCCTCGGCCGCGTCCACGTCGCCGAAATCCGCGAGTGACGCCGAATCGGCGGCTGACCTACGGTCGCCCCCGGGCGCCGGGGGGCTGAACTTGTCGAAGAACCGCAGCAACTCGACCGGGACCGGCATGACCAGCGTGCTGTTCTTTTCCGCAGCGACCTCGACCACGGTCTGCAGCAGCCGCAGCTGCAGCGCGGCGGGGTCGCGCGCCATGACGTTGGCGGCCGCGGCCAGGCGCTTGGAGGCCTGGTACTCGCCGTCGGCGGTGATGATCCGCGCGCGGCGCTCCCGTTCC
>DASYXX010000244.1:0-1693 GCA_035934395.1 Streptosporangiaceae bacterium | reverse complement strand
AGCATGCGGGCGCTGGCCCGCGCCCCGCGCCCCGCCGACCCGGCCGAGCCCCCCGCGCGCCGGCCGAGCTGAACCGGGAGACCCAACCGGCGGCCCGAGAACCGAGTCCCGCGTCGGCGATGATCTACACCGGGCGCTCGGGTAGCCGGATCGCTGAGCGTTGAACCGCTCGGCTCGTTATGCAGCTGTTCGAGAATGGCCCGGCGGGTTCCAGGGCGAGGGACCGGTCACTGGGGGTCGGGCCGCGTCCTGACCGGGAATGACCGGCGGGGCGGATGAGTCAGGTGTGACGTATGCCGACCCGGCCCGGGTCCGGGATGCGCTGGCTGAGCCTGTGCGGGTACCGGCCGGGGGGTACCGGGTGCCGACGGGGGTCGGCTGAGCCCGTTTACTAATGTCAAGGCCTCCTTCACGGCCTGCGGAGTCTCCAGGGGATTGGGGGTCGATGGGCCATCGACCACGCTCTACGGGGGTGGATGGCCCATCGACCACACGGCCAGGCCGCGCGGAAGACCGCGAAAGCCGCATAACGGGCGGCCGTCGGCTGCCCGGTGGCGGGCGGGCGCGGCACGTGTGTCACTTTGGCCTCGGCTGGCCCGCCAGCAGCACGAGGCGAGGCAGGAGCCGCCCGACCGGCGGCGGCTGACCCCGACAGGCAGGGGTTCTATCTCCCGGAAACCGCCCGCGCAATTCTTGAGCAGCCCGCTCAGCTCCGGCGAGCGCTTATTCGTCGGTCGTCAGGCCCTCGCGGAGCTGCGTCAGCGTCCTGGCCAGCAGCCGGGATACGTGCATCTGGGAGATGCCCAGCTCGGTCGCGATCTGCGACTGGGTCATGTTCCCGAAGAACCTGAGCATCAGGATCCGCTTCTCTCTCGGCGGCAGCCGCTCGAGCAGCGGCTTGAGCGATTCCCGGTACTCCACTCCCTCGAGGGCGTCGTCGAGCATTCCCAGCGACTCGGCCACGGCGGGCGCGTCCTCGTCGCCCGAGTCTGGCGCGTCGAGCGACACCGTGGAGTAAGCGTTGGCCGACTCCAGGCCCTCGAGCACCTCCTCCTCGCTCATCTGCAGGTGAACCGCGAGCTCAGCCACGGTGGGCGCCCGGCCCAGCCGCTGGGCGAGATCGCTGATGGCCTTGGTCAGCGCCAGCTTGAGCTCCTGGAGCCGCCGCGGGACGCGGACCGCCCAGCCCTTGTCCCGGAAATGCCGCTTGATCTCCCCGACAATGGTCGGCGTGGCGTAGGTCGAGAACTCGACGCCGCGGCTGAGGTCGAACCGGTCGATGGACTTGATCAGCCCGATCGTGGCGACCTGGGTCAGGTCGTCAAGCCACTCACCCCGGTTCCTGAACCTGCGCGCCAGGTACTCGACCAGCGGCAGGTGCAGCTCGACCAGCTCGCCGCGGATGCGCTGTCGCTCCTTGTCGCCGGCCGGCAGCGCCGCGAGCTGCTCGAAAAGTTCCCGGGCCCGCCCCCGCTCCCGCGCGGCATGCTGGATCCGCGCGGCGCCGAGCGCGACCTCCACGTCTACCGTCGCGGCGCCCTCGACGACGCCCTCGATGTCCACAGCGTCGCCGTCATCGAATTCCATGACCGCCGCCTGGCCGTCGGCGTCGCCGACCTCCAGGTCCTCGGCCTGGTCAGCCGCCGCGGTATCGAAATCCTCGGTCAAGGCGACCTCGATCTCCCCCGTCACA
>DASYXX010000238.1:0-11344 GCA_035934395.1 Streptosporangiaceae bacterium | reverse complement strand
GCGCCCGGCTAAGGATCCCGGCGTTGTTGACGAGGATGTTCAGGCCTCCGAAGCGGCGCTCGGCCTCCGCCACGATGTGCCGCCAGCTGCCTTCGCTCGTCACGTCGAGCTCCAGCGGCAGCACCTGCGGGTCGGCGAGCTCTTCGACCGCCCGGAACAGCTCGTCGGTCAGCACGTCGCCCGCCACGACGCAGACTCCGTCACGACGCAGCCGCCGCACGACCGCGAGTCCCTGCCCGCGAGCGGCCCCGGACACAATCGCGACTCGTCGCGTCACCACGCCCACTGCGCCCCGCGACGTCACGTGGACATGGCCTTCCCCTTCTCCGCCCGGCGGTATGGCCTGGTATACCTACATTTGATGTTGATGTCAATTTACTCGGGGGACGGCCTGCGGGAAGACACCGGCCGCATCGAGCAGGCCGGCCGCCGCAAGCGGCCGCCGCCAAGGTCTGGACCCGCATCGCGTCGCTGGCCGGGCGCGAGCGGTTGTGCTGACCGCCCGTAGGACCTCAGGCGAGTGAGGGATGGTCATGCTCAGCACCGAAGACCGGTCCGCGATCGAGGATCTGCTGTCCCGCTACGTGCTCTCCCTCGACGTCGACGACGTGGAGACGATGGTCGCCCTCTTCACCGAGGACGGCGTGTTCCGCACGTACGGCCGGGTGTTCACCGGTCGCGAGCAGATCCGGCGCATGGTGGCCGGTGCGCCCAAGGGCCTCCATCTCGCCGGGAGAAGCCTGATCACGCCGGACGCGGACGGCGCGCGGGTGCGACAACAGCTCGCGTTCTTCCCGGCGGACCGAAGCCCGCACCGCCTGGCGATCTATGACGACGTCGTTGTGCAGGCCGACGGGCAATGGCGCTTTCGCGTCCGCCAGTGCCGCTTTCTCAACGAGCGTGGCGAGCTGGGCGACCGACCGTGAGTCGCCTCAGCGACCGTCGGTGCCGGGGCGCAGTCGCGGCGCGAGCGAGCCATGGTACTGGTATGCGGGATTGCTCGTCCAGCTATGGGAATGTTAACGTTGCATTATCTGAGAGGCACGTTCCCGTCAGATGAGTACGAGGTTCCGCACCTTGCGAGGACGTCGCGCCGCTTAGGCCGCCTTCGGTGTAACTGCTTAGGCGAGGAGACGAGTGTTCACCCGAGACCATGACCAGCAACTCTTCGCCGACACGACAGCGCGGTTCCTGGACGACCACTTTCCGATCAGCCGCGTCCGTGAGCTCGCTCGCAGGCAGCGATCATTCGAGCCGAGGATCTGGACGAAAAGTGCGGATCTAGGCTGGACCGCACTGTTGGTCCCTGAAACCGCCGGCGGCGGGTCGATCAGCGAGAACGGCCTTCTCGATCTCGTCATCGTGGCGGCCGAGTTCGGGCATCGGGCAGCACCCGGGCCGCTGTTCGGCACCGCTGTGGTCGCAGCTGCCTTGGGACGCTGGGGAACGCCCGAGCAGCGGGCCACGACGCTCAGCCGCCTGGTCGCCGGCGAGGACGTCACCGCCTGGGCGTACACCTCGACCGTCGACCCGATCGGCTCTCCGTGCGACGGAGTGTCGGCGTCGCTACGCGGCGATCAGGTGATCCTTAATGGCACGCTGCCCTATGTCGAGGAAGCGGCCGCGGCGGCATGCATTCTGGTGACGGCCCAGGGCGACGCGGGGCTCACGCACTATCTGGTCCCGACCTGCGCACCGAGCATCGACGTCCAGCCGCTGCAATCGCTGGATATGACCAGGAGGTACTACCAGGTTGTGCTGCGCGACGTCGCGGTCACTACATCGGACCAGGTCGGGGAGCCCGGAACGGCGGCCGACCATGACGCTGCGCTGCTCGACCTCGTGGCAGTGCTGCAGCTCGCCGAGATCACCGGTGCGATGCAGACCGCGTTCGAGATGACGCTCCAGTGGACCGCTGACCGCTATTCCTTCGGCAGGCCGTTGGCGTCGTACCAGGAGATCAAACACCGCATGGCGGACATGAAAATGTACCTCGAGGCGAGCGAGGCAGTCACCCGGCGCGCGGCGGCAGCCGTCGCCGAGGGGGCGCCGGACGCGGCCGCCTGGGTCAGCGCTGGGCAGGCGTACGTCGGCAAGTACGGCCCCGAGCTCATCCAGGACTGCATCCAGATGCACGGCGGCATCGGCGTCACGTTCGAGCACGACCTGCACGTCTTGCTGCGCCGGGCAGTCGTCGATGCGCAGCTCTTCGGCACGCCGGGCCAGTTTGCCAGGCGCCTGGCCGTGCTGCTCGACGACGGTTATGAGTGAGATGGCGAGGGACGGCGACGTGATCGGTATCGAGGACTTTGCGGCACGGGCGCGGGCCTGGCTGTCCGGCAATATGCCGTCGGCAGACCCGAACGCAGGGCATTTCTTCCTCACGTCTTCTGCCAGATCCGACGACGAGGACCTGAGGCGGATCGCGATATGCCGCGAGCTTCAGCGCCGATTGTACGAAGGCGGCTTCGCCGGGATCTGCGTTCCGGAAGAGTACGGCGGGCAGGGCTTGACTCCGGCGCACCAGGCGGCGTTCAACAGGGAGATCCGCGGCTACGACTACCCAGCAGAGATCCAGGCTTCGACCTTCATTCCGGCGCTGGCGCTTCTCCTGGAGTTCGGCAGCGACGAGCAGAAGCAGCGCCACATCCCGGCGATGCTGCGCGGTGAAGAAATCTGGGTCCAGTTCCTCTCGGAGCCAGGTGGCGGGTCCGACGCGGCCGGCGCCGTGACCACCGCGGTCCGAGACGGGAATAATTGGATCCTCAATGGCTCGAAGATCTGGACAACAGGGGCCTGGTACGGAGACTGGGCGATCTGCCTGGCCAGAACCAACTGGGAGGTCGAGAAGCACCGGGGGCTGACGGTGTTCAGCTTCCCGGTGCGCACGCCTGGTGTGGACATCCACCGGATCGAGTTGCTGAACGGGTCCCACGAGTTCTGTCAGGAGTTCCTCACCGACGTCGTCGTCGCCGATGATGACCGCATCGGCGACATCGATGCTGGTTGGAGCGTGGTGACGCGGTGGCTCTTCCATGAGAGGTCGATTTCCGGTGGGTCGCCGTACGTGACCGGCACCGGCAACCGTCCTCCGGGTGGGCCTCAGGAGCCGGCGGCGATGCTCAAGTCCGCTCGCGCTCGGGACGTCCTCGATCATGGCAACACCCTCGAACTCATCGGCGAGGCCGGTGCTCTCTCGATGGTAGGCGAGGCGCTCATCGAATCCGTGAGCGGAAAGATCCAGTCGGGCGCCGTCGGGCACCATGCTGCTGCAGTCCTTCGCCTGTACAGCGGTGTGTCCAATGTACGAAAGGCGACGATCGCCTACGAACTCGGCTGCGAAAACATCGCGGTCTGGCGGTCGGGCGAGGACGCATTCGGCCATGTCGGCATCGGCTATCTGATGCGCCAGGCGGGCTGCATCGGTGGCGGGACCACCGAGATGGCCCGCAACGTCATCAGCGAGCGCGTGCTAGGGATGCCGCGTGAGGCGCGAGGTGACCTAAGGCCCTTCAAGGACGTTCCGCGCGGCCCACTCGCACGCACTCAGACCGACGGGTGAGGCTCCGTCGAGCGAGCTGATCTTCGCAAGGCCCGCCGGGCAGCACTTCGCCTGGGTACTCAAAACCTATAGATCTTTATGGTAGGTTCCGCTCATGGGCAATGTCGAACGTCTCGCTGGAAAGGTTGCCGTGATCACCGGCGGCGCCTCGGGAATCGGGCTGGCCACGGCGCGGAGGCTCGTCGCCGAGGGAGCGCGTGTGGTGATCGGCGACATCGACGCCGACCGCCTGAAGGCAGCCGAGTCCGACCTCGGCGGCGCCGTAGCGGGACTCCGCTGCGACGTCCGCGCGGAGGATGACGTGGAGTCCCTCATGGCCACGGCGGAGAGCCGGTTCGGCGGGCTGCACGTCGCGTTCGCCAACGCCGGCGTCGGCTCGCTGGGCCTCATCACCGACAGCAGCGCCGCCGACTGGACTCGGGTCATAGAGGTCAACCTGCTCGGCCCGATGCTCACCGTCAAGCACGCGGCGCGCCGGATGCCCGACGGCGGCTCGATCATCATCACCGCGAGCCTCAACGCCGTGCAGCCGGGTGCCGGCATGGGTGCGTACTGCTGCTCCAAGGCCGCCCTGGCGATGCTCGCCCAGGTCGCCGCGCTTGAGCTGGGGCCCCGGCGCATCCGGGTCAACGCTATCGGCCCGGGCCTGGTCCGCACTGCCCTCTCCGAGGGGATGTGGCTGGCACCCGCGCTCATCGAGGAGTTCGCGGACAACGCCCCGCTCGCCGCGGCCGTCACGCCCGACGATGTCGCCAGCCTGGTCGCGTTCCTGGCCTCGGACGAGGCGTCATCCATCACCGGGACGCTGCAGCTCATCGACGGCGGTGCCCACACCCGCCGCTACCCCGACATCCTCGCCCGCTTCGCCGAGGCCGCCTCAGCCAGCGGTACGCCGGCCCCGTAACCCCAGCCTGCCGCGCGAGCCACTGGCGACCAGCCAGCGGGCGCCGTCCACGCACCGAAAACTGTAGACATTTCTCTACTGCTCAGCTAGCGTCCTGCTTGATGGCCAGAGGCGTCCAGGATGGGCGGCGCATCCGCTGGCCGGAGGGAGCATCATGTCCGAGCAACAGCGACAGACAGCCATGACCTTCTTCCGCATGGATGACGCGCCGACGCTGGACGACGACGGCATGATGTCCACCGCCCCGGTAGACATCGACCCGGCGGCGTTCGCCACCTTCGACCTCAGCCAGCTCGGGGCGGGTCAGCTGGTGAAGGTGCTGTTCAAGGGGGCCGGCCCGGACGACTTCAGCCTGGTCCACGCCCGGTTCGAGCCCGGCTACCGGCTGCCCCGGCACAGCCACTCCAGCGACTGCCTGTATGTGGTTATCGCCGGCGAGGCGCACATGGGCACCCGCGTCCTCAAGCCCGGCGACGGCTTCTTCATCAAGGCCGACGCGCCCTACGCGTACAGCGCCGGCCCGGAGGGCGTGGAGGTGCTGGAGTTCCGTACCGCGACGAGCTTCGACATCAAGATCCGCGACACGTCTGTCGAGGACTGGAAGCCGGTCGCCGACGCGGTCCGGGAGCAGGGCGAAAGCTGGGCCAAGACCCGGGCCGGGGTGGCCTGAGAGCCCGTGCGCGCAGCCGTCGTCGGCTCAGGCGGGCAGTAGGTCTCGCCCGCACCGCGGCCGGCGTGAAGGCCCTCATCCGGCCGTAACCGCGTCACCTCGCCTGCCGCGCTCCATGAGCAGGTCCCGGAGGTCGGCCGGGCTGACCTTGCCGGTCGGCGTCTTCGGGACGTCGTCGACGCTCCCGAGAACCAGCCACCGGGTGGGGACCTTGAAGGAACTCAGCCGCGCCGCGGCGGCCGCGGCGATCTGGCTGGCATCGCGGGCCGAGATGACGACCGCGCCGACGGCACAGCCGCCGGTACTGCCGCCGCCGTTACCCTTGCCCGCGTCGGCGGGGACGCTGGTGACGTACGCCTGGCGGACGCCGTCGATCTCGCGCAGCGCGGACTCCACCTCTGCCGGGTACACCGTCGCGCCCCGAACCTTGAACATGTCGTCCAAGCGGCCGCGCATCCACAGGTACCCGTCGGAGTCCAGCGCCCCCAGGTCGCCGGTTGGGCAGAACCCGTCGGCATCGAAGGTCTCCGCGCGGCCCCGGCCGCAGATGCCGCGCATCAGGTTCGGCCCGCGCAGCCGGATCTCGCCGTCGGCGCCACGGGGCACCTCCCGGCCGGTGTCCGGGTCGGTGATCCGGACCTCGACGCCCTCGAACGGCTGGCCGCAGCTTCCGTGCTTAGCCGGCGGCATGTCGAGGTCGAGGCGGTACCCGCTGTAGGGGCCGAAGGTCTCCGTCATGCCCAGCAGGTTGGCCCGGGCACCCGGTGCCGGCCGGTCCCGGTCCCCCATGACGGCAGCCAGGCTGCCCGGCCGCAGGCTGGACAGGTTCGCCGCGGCGAACCGGGGGTGCGCGGCGATCCGAGCGGCCTGGTCGGGCCAGCCGCGGAAGAGCGTCGCCCGCTGCCGCTCCAGCATTCCGATGGTGGCCTCCGGGTCGGATCCCGACTCGGTCAGCAGCGTCGCTCCCGCGACCAGGACGCTCATCAGCCCCATGGCGAATCCGCCGGTCCAGAAGAACGGCATCGGGATGTAGAGCCGGTCCTCCGGACCGAGCCGGCGGGCTTCCAGGCTCGCGGCGGCGGCCCGCAGCGCGTTGCCGTGGGTGTGGATGACGCCCTTCGGCGTGCCCCGGCTGCCTGAGGTGAAGATGATGGCCAGGTCGTCGGCCGACCCCACGGCGGCATCCAAGGCCGTCACCATGGCGCGGGCTGCGGCGAGGCCCGCTGCCTGGTCCGCGGCGAGCGTGGGCAACTCGCCGGCTGGCCACACGTGGCGCAGGAACGGCAGCGCGCGGTGACGCGCCCCGCCGCGCGTCGTCGCGAGCACACCCGGCACTGCCTCGTCCAGGTCCTCCAGGTATTTCCGTCCCCGGTACTGCGGGGTGACGATCAGGTCGGTGACGGCGGCCGTTTCCACCGCGGCGCGCAGCTCCGGCGGCCGCAGCAAGGTGCTGAGCGGGACCAGCGTGGCGCCGATCCGCATCACCGCCACCGCCGTCACGGCCCATTCTGCGCCGTTTGGCATGATGAGGCCCACCCGGGAGGACTTCGCCACCCCAGCCGCCACCAGGCGGGCCGCCAGGCTGCGGCTCTCGCTGTCGAGCTCCGCGTGGCTGACCGAGGCACCGTCGCCGACGATGGCCGGCTTGCCACCGTGCGCTGCGCTGTTGCGGCGCAGCAGCTCGGGAAGGGTGCGCGGGGCGGGCAGCTCAGGCGGCGCGAGTGGCTCATGCGGCGCTGGCGCCACGGACGGCGCAGTCGGCTCAGGCATCGCGGAGCCTGGCCTTCAGCGCCCGCAGGTCGACCTTGCCGCTGGACGTCATGGGCACGTCCGCGTCGGCGGCCAGCACGATCCGCCTCGGGACCTTGTAGGCCGACAGCCTCGTGCGCAGCCGCTCCCGCAGTTCGTCGGCATCCGGGCCGTCCTGCCCGGCCGGGATCCGGATCATGGCGGCGACGACCTGCCCGCGGGCCTCGTCGTCGACGCCGACCACGTGGGCCGTCAGGCCGGTCAGCTCGAGGACGGCCGCCTCGACCTCGCGGGGGGACACGTTGGCCCCGGCCGTCTTGATCATCTCACCCCGGCGTCCGTTGAAGTAGTGGAAGCCGTCCTCATCGGTGGTGAATAGGTCGCCTGTCCGGTACCAGCCGTCCGGCTCGAACGTCTCGCCGCGCTCCCGCCCGTAGTAGCCCTCCATCAGGAACGGGCCGCGCAGCCACAGTTCCCCTAGCTCGCCCGGCGGGCAGTCCTTCCCCGTGTCGGGGTCCACGACGCGGGCCTCGAAGCCGGGGGCGGGCTTGCCGAACGAGCCACGCCGGCTCTCTGGCTGGTCGGACTCATCGTCGCTGAGCAGGACGGTGCTGCCCGCCTCGGTCATGCCGAGCATGTTGTGCCGCAATTCGGGGTCGGCCGGGCGGGCGTCTGGCGGCATGATCGGGTACAGGTTGCCGCGCCGCATCGAGCTCAGGTCCCGGCCGGGGAACGTGGGATCCTTGGCCAGGGGGGCGACGGCCGCCGCGAATCCGTTGGTCATCGTCGGCCTGGTCCGCTCCAGCAGGTCGAGCACCCTGGCTGGCTCGCGCTCGTTGGAGCAGACGGCAGTGGCGCCGGCCACCAGCGTGGCGAGCAGCACGAACGCGAAGCCTCCGATCCAGAAGAACGGCGAAGGCGCGAACAGCACCTCGCCGCTGGCGTACCGGCGGATCTCGTTGAGGTTGGCCACGTGGCGGATGAGCGGCCCGTGGCAGTGGATGACGCCCTTCGGCTCGCTGGAGGAGCCAGAGGTGTAGATGACGACCATCCGGTCCGCCGGCGTGACGGCCTCCTCGGCCGCCGCCAGGATCTCGCCGGCCACGCGCGAGCCGGCCTCGATGAGCGCTGTCCGCGACCAACCGGTCGGCATGGGACCATCTGGCCCGGCACCGACATGGTCGGTGACGCCTGGGTCGACAGTTCCCGGAACGCCACTGCCCGGGCCAGTGCCGCCACGGTCTGCCCTGCCCGGGACATCGAACGCAACGCGGCGCAACGCCGGCAGGGCCGGGTCGAAGAGCGGCGGTGCCTCTGCCAGGCCCAGTCCTGGCACCGCCTCCCGCAGCGCGGCGACGAAGTCGCGGGACCGGTAGGAGGTCGCGCTGAGCAGCACCTCGATGTCCGCGCCGCGCAGCAGCGACCGGAGCTCGGTGTCGGTGGAGAACGTGCTCAGCGGGAAGCTGACCGCCCCGATCCGGGCGGCGGCGAGCCAGCTGACCACGAACTCCGCGCCGTTCGGGTGCAGGATGCCGACATGCGTCCCTTTGCCAGCGCCCACGGCCAGCAGTCCCCTCGCGAGGGCCGCCGACCGGCGGTCCGCCTCGGCGTAGGTCAGCGTCTCGTCGTCGCAGAGCAGCAGGGGGTGGCTGGCCCGTTCGCCGGCCTGGCGGCGTAGCAGCGCCGGGACCGTCAGCGGCAGGTCGTCGGCGGCGCCCACGGTGGCAGAGATCACGGAGTGCTCCGCCCGGACGAGGGGGCCGGCCGGCGGGACAGGGCACCGACGTTCGCGGTCATCACGAGCACGACGCGATCCTTCGGGGCGAGACCTCTGGCAGGCGTGACACGTCGCCCGCGACGGCCACCACCGTCGCGGTGCCGTACACCCGGTCGCCGCTGCGCAGCCGGGCCTCCGACGTGCTGCGCCTGCCCGCGGTGGTCCGCCGCACCTCGAACTCGAGCGGGCGCAGCAGCGGGGCTGGCTTCAGGTAGTCGACGTACAGGGAAACCGTCTTGCCGGCGATCCCGAGCTCGCAGTTGTGGTGCTGGATGATGGCATCGAAGAACAGGGACAGCGCCCCGCCGTGGACGATCCCCGGCGGGCCCTCGAAGGCCAGCGGGAACTCGACCGACCCGCTGGCGTGGTCGCCGACGACCGTGATCTCGTACTCGGGGAAGCATGGGTTGAAGGCGCCGATGTCGTGGGAGTGGTCCAGGTAGACCCGGCCGCCGACCTCGTCCCCTCCCCCGTCCCCAGCCGCCATCCGGGGCGCGACGTCGGCGGGCACGTGATGGCGCAGTGCCGCCTCGGCGGCCGTCAGGTGCCTGATAAGGGCCTCAACGGCGGGATCCTCTGCCTCCAGGGCGAGCGCCAGCCCGGCGACCCGGCGCAGCAGCGGCGCGAGCGCGAGCGCCTGCGGCAGCGGCGTGGCACCCCGCCGTACCGGCGGCGGCGCGCTCAGCTCGCCGTCCACTTGGGCTCGCGCTTCCCGATGAAGGCACTCGGCCCCTCGTTGGCGTCGTTCGTCCTGGTTACCCGCAGGCGGTAGGACTCTGCGAGGATCTCGGCCTCGTGCAGCGGCAGGTCCAGGCCCTTGAGGATGGCCATCCGGGTTCCTCGGACGGCCAGCGGGGCGTTCCTGTTGACCAGCGCGGCGATCTCTCGCGCCCGCTCCATCAATTGCTCATGCGGAACAACCTCTGAGAGCATGCCCAGCTCATAGGCGCGCTGCGCGCTCATCCGCTCCTGCCGCCCCATCAGGGCCATCCGCAGCACGACCGTGCGCGGCAGCACCCGGGCGAGCCGGACCATCTCGCGGCCGGAGACCAGGCCGATGCTGACGTGCGCGTCGAAGAACTGCGCCTGGTCCGACGCGATCACGATGTCGCCGGTCGTCACCAGGTCCAGGCCAGCCCCGCAGCACAGCCCGTTGACCGCGGCGAGGATCGGCTTGGTCATCGTGCGGAACGGCGGCGTGGCCTCCTGCGGCGCCTCCCACTGCTCGAAGGTGGACAGGTACGGCTCCTCGTAGATGTTGCCGCCGTCCTCCGGGATCTCGTTGACGTCGGCGCCGGCGCAGAAGGCGCGGCCGTTGCCGGTGACGATGATCAGCCATACGTCCTCATCGGCCTCGGCGGCGGCGAACGCCTGCCCCAGCTCGTTCTTCATGCGCAGGTTGATGGCGTTCAGCTGGTCCGGCCGGTTGAAGGCAATCGTCGCGACGCGGTCCTGAACGCTGTACCCGATCGTCTCGAAATCCACGCCACAGGCCTCCCGCACCGCCGACAATACATCTATATGTTAAGACTAGATGTCGGGCATGCGACCTCGCAACGGGCGCACGGCATGCCCGGGATGGACTCGGGAGGCTCAGCCGTAGTGGTGGAGCAGGTCGACGACGGTCGAGGCTTCTTGGCCGAGCATGACCTTGGCGACGACCGCCATGTGGGCGCGCCAGTGCTCCTCGGCGGCGGCGGCAACCCCCTCCTCCATCAGGGCCAGGAGCCGCCGCTGCGACCGGATGCCCCGCTGCCGGATGGACAGCGACCCGGTAACGTCTCCAGCCTTGCTCACCGCGGTGACGGCGCGGGTCACGATCTCGTTGAGCATCTCGATGACGATGCCCAGCGTCTGGTTGCCGGCCTCCGCCACGAGCCGTTCGTGGAACCGGGTGTTCGCGACGGCGAACGCCTCCGGGTCCCGGATCGCCTCATCCTCGGCGTCGATGAGGGCGCCGAGCTCGGCGGTGATGGCCCGGCGCGCGCGCGCCGGCATGGACGCGATCTTCCGCGCGGCCACCGGCTCCAGCAGGGACCGGGCCTCGAACACGTCGGCCAGGGAGACGTTGCGCGCCCGCAGCACCAGGGCCGCGGTCCTGGCCGTCATGCGCTGGTCCGGCTCGTGGGCAACCACGCCGCCGCGCACGCCGCGCTGCACCGTGATCAGGCCCTCGGCCTCGAGGATGCGCAGCGCCTCCCGCAGCGACGGGCGGGATACGCCGAACCGCTCGACGAGGTCGGGCTCCCGGCCGAGCGACTCCCCATCGGACAGCTCGCCGCTGACGATGAGCGCCCGGAGCTCGTCCGCTATGCGCTGCGGCACCTCCCGCATCGCGGTCCTAACGTTCGCACCGGCCACCTGATCGCCCTTCCCATCAGCGGGAGCGAGGCCGCCACGGCCCCGTCCGAACAGATTGATCTAAAGGTATTCTAGGCGGTCCGCCGACGTGCGCGATCCGGCACCCGGTCGCGGGCACCACCGGCCACTGCCACGCCGCATTGAGGCTGGACGAGCACCACGGCTCGTTCGGGATGGTGAGCTTGATTTTAGATCCTAGGGGGTGGCGAACAGTCCCCGGACGGCCATGAGGTCGACCTTGCCGGACGGCGTCCGCGGCAGCGCGTCGATGACGCGGATCTGCGCCGGCACCTCATAGCGGGCGAGCAGCCGGGACGCGCC
>DASYXX010000199.1:0-3944 GCA_035934395.1 Streptosporangiaceae bacterium | reverse complement strand
GTACTCCGAGCCCAGCACGTCCTGGCGCCCCAGCACCTCGAACAGGTTGAACTCGATGTCCCTGAGATTGCTCTTGTAGTGGCCCACGCGGCCCTCCCCGTATATTACTCGCCAGTAACAAGTCTCATTCTACCAGTGAGTAACAACTCTGGCCAGCCAGAAATGCCTGGCCGCGGGGGGAAGTGGGCGGCCCGGCGGACGAGTGGGCAGCCCGCCGGGCGAGGACGCAGCCCGCGGGCAGGGGCGCAGCCCGCCGGACGAGGACGCAGCCCCGCGGGCAGGGGCGCAGCCCGCCGGGCGAGGACGCAGCCCCGCGGGCAGGGGCGCAGCCCGCCGGGCGGGGCAGAGCAGGAGGGCCGCTACAGGATGTTGACCGCCCGGGCTATGACCAGCGCCCCGACGGCGAGCGACACCGCGGACTGGACCGCCATCGTGAGCTTGGCCCACCGGGCGAGCGGCATCACGTCGGTCGGGCTGAACGCGGTCGCGTTGGTGAACGACAGGTAGAGGTAGTCCACGAAGTGCGGTTCCCAGTCCGCTGGCGCGAGTTCGGGGTTCGCCATCTGCGGGAACATGAGGTCGGGATGCTGCCGGGTGCCCTCGGCACGGTGCACCGGGCCGCCGCGGTCGAACTCCCAGTACCAGAGCGCGAACGCGATCACGTTGGTGGCCCAGATGTTGGCACCGGACGCGAGCAGCGGCACCGGCAGTGAGGTGGTCTTCTGCAACTCCACGATCGCGCGGATGAGCAGCACGGCCGAGACCGCGTTCGCGGCCGAGATCAGCACGATCAGCCCGACTGCGGCCGCGCGCACAGCCGGGCCCCGCCGCTCGATGCGGACCGGGTTGGCGATGCTCAAGGTAACCGACAGCGCGCCCACCAGGGCGGGCATAAGCCAGTGCGGCAGCGGCTTGGTCAGATTGTCCGGCAGCAGGACCTGCAGGACTATGGCCGCGATCACGCTCAGCGTCACCGGCCAGCGCTGCTCGCCCGGGGTCCTGCGCCGCCAGGCGGGAACCGCCCCGCTCATAGCCCGCACGGCGCCGACCTGGCCGGCCAGGTGCATCAGCTGGGCCCACGGATCCGGCAGGTGGTGCCCGCCGCCGGGCGCGCCAGCCGGCCCGCCCGGCTGACCGTGGCCGTCGGGCTTGGCCCCGACCTGCTCGGGTGGCGAGCCAGGCTCGGCCCGGCTCGCGGGTTCCTGCGGCGCTTGCTCGCCCGGCGCTCCTGATTCCGGCATCTGCCCATTCTCGTCACTAGCACGGCCTCCTCGAGCCACCTTGGCTCGGCTCGACCGCGATCGGCCCAGGTCGCAGGTCCGTTTCCGGCCAGAGGGCGCCGGGCCGTTACATAAAACCGAATCTGGTTCTAATGGGCCGGTTCCGCGAAACCGAATCTGGTTCTAGAGTGTTCGCATCGGGACAGCGACACCGGCAAAACGGGGTGAACCATGGCACTTGGCCTGACCGAGGAGCACCTGCAGCTGGCCGAGACGGTCCGGGGCTGGGCACAGCGCAACTGCCCGCCGGACGTCGTCCGCGCGGCTGCCGACGGGCCCGACAGCGGGTCGGCTCGGTATCTCGAGTCGCTCGCGCCAGGGCTGGCCGAGCAGGGGCTCCTGGGATTGCATGTGCCGGACGAGGACGGCGGGCAGGGCTACGGCCTGCCTGAGCTCGCCGTGGCCCTCGAGGAGCTCGGACGCGCGCTGGTGCCAGGGGCGTTCCTGCCGACCGCGTTCGCCAGCGCGGCGCTCGTCGCCGCCGGCGTGACCGGCAAGCTCGTCACCGGGCTCGCCGACGGGTCGAAGACCGGGGCGGTCGGCCTGGCCGCGGGTCTGACCTCACAGATCTCGTGGGCATCAAGCGCCGGCGCAAACGGCCTGGTTGTCGAGGGAGAGTCGAGCCCGGTGCTCGGCGCCTCGCTGGCCGACGTCGTCATCCTCCCCGTGCAGACCGGCGACGGCGAGGTGTGGGCCGCGCTCGACGCCAGCAGCCTCGAGATCACCGCCCTGGACAGCCTGGACCTCACCCGGCCGGTGGCCCGGGTCCGGGCAGACCAGGCCGTTGTCCCCGCGGACCGGCTGCTGACCGGGCTGGACCGGCGCGCGGTGACCAGCCTGGCGGCGATCCTGTTCGGGGCCGAGGCGTCCGGGATCGCCGACTGGGCCACGCACGCCGCGGCTGAGTACGCGAAGATCCGCCCTCAGTTCGGCCGGCCGATCGGCCAGTTCCAGGCGGTCAAACACCGCTGCGCGTGGATGCTGACGGCGGCCGAGCAGGCGGCCGCCGCGGTCTGGGACGCCGCCCGCACGCGGCCCGATGCCCCGCGCACCGCCGGCACCACTCCCGCGGCCGAGGGCGAGGATCGTCAGCGCGAATTCGCGGCGGGCGTGGCCGCGGTGGTCGCGCTCGACGCCGCCGTCCGGTGCGCCCAGCAGTGCATCCAGGTGCTGGGCGGGATCGGCTACACCTGGGAGCACGAGGCCCACCTGTACTACCGGCGTGCGCTGTCGCTGCGCGCGCTGCTCGGCCCGTCCGCCGAGTGGGCGGGTCAGGTGGCCGGGCTGGCGTTGTCCGGGGTCAGCCGGCCGGTCCAGCTGGAGCTGCCAGCCGCGGAGGGCGGGACCGAGGGCGGGCGAGGCGGGGCAGAGAGGCGAGTGCGGATCCGCGCGGAACTTGGCGCGATCGCGCAGCTCACGGGCAAGGAGCGGACGGCGCGGCTGGCCGCCGACGGCTGGGTCGTGCCGCACCTGCCCCGCCCCTGGGGACGGGACGCCGACGCGCTCGAGCAGGTGGTGATCCAGCAGGAGATGCAGGCGGCCGGGCTGCGGGGCCCGGTTCTGGCCATCGGCGCCTGGGTGGTCCCCGCGCTGATCCAGTACGGTACGGCCGCCCAGCAGCAGCGGTTCCTGCCGGCGACGCTGCGCGGCGATTACCTGTGGTGCCAGCTATTCAGCGAGCCGGGCGCGGGCTCGGACCTGGCCGGCCTGACCACGCGCGCGGCACGGGCCGACGGGGGCTGGAGGCTGACCGGCCAGAAGATATGGACGTCGCTGGCCCGGCAGGCCGCGTGGGCGATCTGCATCGCGCGCACCGACCCGGCGGCGCCCCGGCATGACGGGATCACCTACTTCCTGGTTGACATGTCCTCCCCCGGCGTCGAGGTGCGCCCGCTGCGCGAGATCACCGGCGACTCCCTCTTCAACCAGGTCTTCCTCGACGAGGTGTTCGTCCCCGACTACTGCGTGGTCGGCGAGGTGAACGGCGGGTGGCGGGTAGCCAGGACGACGCTGGCGAACGAGCGGGTGTCGCTGTCGCAGTCGTGGGCGTTCGGGTCCGGGGTGCCCGAACTACTCCAGGTGGCCAGGGCGGCCCCGGACGCGCCGCTCGGGCCGGTGGGCACGCTGGTCTGCGAGGGCCACGCGATCGGCCTGCTCGCGCTGCGGGTGACACTCAAGCAGCTGTCGGGGACCGAGCCCGGCGCGACCGGCAGCGTGCGGAAGCTGCTGGGCATGCGCCACGCGCAGCAGGTGGCCGAGCTGTGCCTGACTATGTCCGGCTCCGGCGGAGCGCTCGGCGCCAGCCCGGGAGCGCCGGTCAGTCAGGCCGGCTCGCCGAACGGGTCGTACTGGGCCCGGCAGGTGCTGCAAGGCCAGGCGCTCACGATCGGCGGCGGCACGACCGACATTCAGCTGAATATCATCGGCGAGCGGATGCTCGGCCTGCCCCGCGACCCGGAGCCGCCGGCCGGGTGACAAGTCGCGCAGCCGCCGGCCGGGTGACAGGTCCCGCCTGGGACCGGATCGAGGCCTGGTGCAGACCCCCCGGGGCCGTTCTTTGTTAACCCCGGGTAAGAAATTCGCAATCTGTGGTCACTCGCATGACAAAATGCGCACCTGCCGGCGATGGAAGTCACACGTTTATTACCAGTCACGCTAGCCTAC
>DASYXX010000147.1:0-2267 GCA_035934395.1 Streptosporangiaceae bacterium | reverse complement strand
CCAGGCCGAGGCGTCGGCACCGGCGGGAGTCGGGCGCGCGGGCGCCTATGCGCCGGGGCCCGGCCCGGCGTCACGTCCCGCAGCCGCTGGCCGCGAGCAGATCCTGCGCGCGGTGGGCACCGGCGTCCTGCTCCTCGGCGTCTTCCTGCTCGGGCTGGTCGGCTACCTGTACGCCCTGTCCGGCGTCCAGGAGTCGCGGGCCCAGACCACGATGTACGCCACGCTCAGCGGCCAGATGGCGAACGCGGTGGCGCCCACCGGCCCCGTCGCCCCGGGGACCCCGGTCGCCGTGCTCACGATCCCGGCCATCGGCATGCACAACGTCGTGGTCGTCGAGGGAACGAGCCCGGAGGACCTCATGCTCGGCCCCGGCCACGTACGCAGCACGCCGCTGCCCGGACAGGGGGGAGTCAGCGAGATCTACGGGCGGCGGGCCATGTTCGGCGCCCCGTTCGGCAAGCTTCCCCAGCTGGGTATCGGCGACACGATCAAGGTGGCCACGGGCCAGGGCATCGCGACCTACCGGGTGGCGGCGTTCGGCAGCAGCAGCCGCCTGGTCCAGAACCCGGCACCCAACCAGCTCATCCTGCTGACTGCGGGATCGGCGGCGGTGCCGACGTACTTCACGTACATTGACGCCGATCTGACCTCGGCGGCGCAGCCGGAGCCCGGAGGCCTGCCGCCCATCTACCCGGACGAGACCGCGCTCAGCGGCGATGACGGGGCGCTGGTCACCGCGCTGCTGTGGGCGCTCGCGCTCGCCGGGGTCTCCGCGGCGAGCACCTTCGCGCTCACCCGCTGGTCACCATGGCCGGTCTACCTCGCCGCCGCGCCGATCGCCCTGGCCGTGCTCTGGAACCTGTACGAGAGCCTGGCCGGACTGCTGCCCAATGTCTACTGACACGGAGCCCGAGATGAGCGAATCCCAGGGACCCGACTACGAATCGGCGTTCCCGTTCCTGCAGCCGCGTGCGGCCGGGGAGACGGCCGTGCTCAGCCCCGGGCCGCCCGGGAGCGCGGACGCGGTCGGTCCTCTGGTCGGGCTCGACGCTCGCAACGTCTCGGCGTGGTTCGGCGACCACAAGGTGCTCGAGCGCGTCTCGCTGGCGATGGAGCCGGGCACGGTGACCGCGCTGATCGGGCCGTCCGGCTGCGGCAAGTCCACGTTCCTGCGGATCCTCAACCGCATGCACGAGATGGTGAAGGGCGCGGCGCTGGCCGGCCAGGTCCTGCTGGCCGGGAGTGACATCTACGACCCGGGGAACCGGCCGACCGACGTCAGGCGCCGGATCGGCATGGTGTTCCAGAAGCCGAACCCGTTCCCGGCCATGTCCATCTACGACAACGTGGCCAGCGGCCTGAAGCTGGCCGGCATCAAGGTCGGCAACAGGGACGCCGTCGTGGAGTCGAGCCTGCGCCGGGCCGGCCTGTGGAACGAGGTCGCCCGCAGGCTGCGCACGCCGGGCGGAGCGCTCTCCGGCGGCCAGCAGCAGCGCCTGTGCATCGCCCGCGCCCTCGCCGTCAGTCCTGATGTCCTGCTCATGGACGAGCCCTGTTCCGCGCTCGACCCAACCTCCACGCGCCGGATCGAGGACACGATCGCGGAGTTGCAGAGCCAGGTGACCATCGTGATCGTCACCCACAACATGCAGCAGGCCCAGCGGGTCTCCCAGAAGTGCGCGTTCTTCCTCGCGGCGGAGAACACCCCCGGGCACATCGTCGAGGCCGGGCCGACGGCTGACCTCTTCGCCGATCCGACCGACCCGAGAACCGCCGACTACGTGCACGGCCGCTTCGGCTGACGCCGTCCCCGGTCTGCGGGTTCCGAGGTTATCCCCCGGGCTAACACTGGTGCGCCGGCGCTGGCCGCCCTAGGTTTGGCATCAGGCGCAACTGCAGTCTTAGCTCTCTCCAAGGAGCCCGTGCATGGAAATCACCGTCACCGTCGACGGCGCCCGCTACGTCGACAACGTCGAACCACGAATGCTGCTCGTCCACTACCTCAGGGAGGTGGCGGGCAAGACCGGTACGCCGATCGGATGCGATACCTCCAACTGCGGTGCGTGCACCGTGCTGATGGACGGAGCGTCGGTCAAGAGCTGCTCGGTGCTCGCCGTCCAGGCGGACGGCTCCGACATCACCACGATCGAGGGCCTGGCGAACGGCGAGTGGCACCCGCTGCAGCGGGCGTTCCACGAGCTGCACGCGCTGCAGTGCGGCTACTGCACCCCCGGCATGATCATCGCGGCCGCGGACCTGCTCCGCGA
>DASYXX010000140.1:0-1801 GCA_035934395.1 Streptosporangiaceae bacterium | reverse complement strand
TCAAGGGCCTGCTGAAACGTAATGATCGCAGCGTCTTCCGGCGCGCGCCTCATCCGACCGGGGTGAGTCACGGCTAGGCAGGCGGCTCGCCGGCACCCATGCCGACACCGGCCAGCAGCAGCCCGACCGGCGTCGCCAGCGAATAGGCAGGCCAGCCGCGCCGCCCCGAGCCACCGAGGGTGGCGGCGCCCGGCGGACGCGGGCCTGACCAGACCCCGGGAAAGGGTGGAACGGGCCTGCAGGCGGGCGCCGACATATCTGCTGCTGCCGACCCATGAGCCGGCGGGGAGCATCGTTAGGCGCGGCCGCTGGCCTGCCGCGCGTCTCGACTGCTCACTCTCCGTAACAGTTGCTGTGTCGGCGTGAGGCTGCCCGTCGGCCAGGCCTGGCAGCCGACCTACATCATCCCGGGCGATAGCGGCGTCTCGTCGAACCTGGGTCGGAAATCATCTGCCGCCGTTCTCGACAACTCGAACTCATGTTCGTATACTGATGCACCGCGGCGGGAAGCCTAGGCCGCGATGCCGGAAGGGAAAGCAATGACGCCGAGCGTAACCGCGATGATGATCGACGACATCGGCCAGCTGGAGGCGAGCGAGACAGTCCGCTTCGGCGTGGACGGCAGTGCTTATGAGATCGCCCTGTCGGCCAGGCAGGCCAGCGAGCTGCGGTCCATGGCCGGCCGCTACATCAGCGTGGCCCGCAGGGTGCGGCCGGCCCGGTCACCTGCGCGGCCCATGAGCGAGCTGAGGGGCGCGGCGCCGCCTGGACTGAGGAGCGAGCGACGGAGGAGCGAGCGACGAGGGAAGGGGGTGCCTCAAGGGCGCCCCGAGGCGAGCGGGAAGCAACAGCACCAGCCCCGGCCGCGTGCGCGTGTCCAGACGGACCCGGAGCAGTCGAGGCGGATCCGTTCCTGGGCCATCGAACGAGGACTGCTGGACTCGCCCAGGGGTCGGATCCCCCAGCATGTGGTGGACGAGTACGAGGCCGCGATGCGGGTCGCCACGGTCCCGTTCCGGTCGCCGGGCACCGCCGAGCCTGAGCCTGAGGGCACGGCAGCAGCCGAGGCCGAGGTGCGTGGCGGCGGGCATGACCTGACCGACGGCGAGAAGCAGGAGCTGCGCATTATCGCCGACGCCGCTAAGCCGGAACGGACCGTCGTGGCCGGTCGGCTCCGCACGAAGGGCCTCGCGGACCGCGACAGTGCTGGCAACTGGTGGCTGACCGACGCCGGCAGGCGCGAGCTGAAGTCAGCATGACGTAACCCCTCAGAAGCCGATGGCTTCGCGGAGCAGCAGGACGTTGCTGCGCCCGGGGTGGAGTTCCGCGTTGAGGATGAGAAGGTGGTTGATGGCGCTGGGCTGCCCGTAGAGCGCCTGGGTGCGGGCGCTTTCCAGCGGGAGGCAGTGCTGTTCCACGCGGCGCAGCGCGGCGGGTAGGTCGGGTACCACCTTCTGCGCCCCGACGATCCAGATCCTGCGGGCGGCGCCGCCGGCGTAGGCGGGTAGCTGGCTTCCGGTGCCCGAGGCAGCCACGAGGGAGCCGGTTTCTGTGACCGCGTGGACGCTGCCCACGACGACGTCGGGGCTGGCCAGCAGGCGTCGGATGTCGTCGGCCTCGGTGACGCGGTCCATGGCCAGGGCGCGTGGCCTGATGGCCCGGTACCGCCCGCTGGTGCTGATGTCCGCCTCGATGCCCGACAGGCGGAGGGTCTCGCTGGCCCCGGTGAACACGCTGGCGCCCTCGGGTATCAGGTCCTGGATGCGGGTACGCGCGGCGGCGGTGTCGAGGATCTCGACGA
>DASYXX010000127.1:0-8208 GCA_035934395.1 Streptosporangiaceae bacterium | reverse complement strand
CGGCTCCGGGTCGTCGTCGCGGGACGCGGCCGAGGCCGGACCCGCGGCGGCGAAGCCCAGGCCGCCCCGGTCGAGTGCACCTGTCATGGCCAGCGGCGACGCCGAACCCGCGGCGGTCGGCCCCGGCCCGGTCGAGACCGGCTCGGCGGTCGGGGACCCGTTCAACGGGAGCCCAGCTGGCAGCGGCCAGGACGGGCGCGCGCAGCCCGGGCAGGGCGGAGAGGGCAGGCAGGGCGGGGGGAAATCAGCCGGCGGTGCCGCCTCCGGCGGGTCACGGCGCGCGTCCGGCGGCCGCCGTCGGCGCCGCGGCGCGGAACCGCACGACGGCGCGGCGAACGACGGCGACCCGCCCGGCGAGCAGCCGAGCGAGGCACTCGCTGATGAGGCGGGCGGCGGCGCCGCCCTCAGCAGCCCGGCGGGCGAGGCTGACGGCCCGCCCCCGGCAGGCGGCCCGTCCCCGGCAGAAGGCCCGTCCCCGGCAGCTGGGCCGCCGGAGCGGCCGGACGCGGCCGCGGAGGGTCCCGCTCAGGAGGCTCAGGCAGCGGCTGAGCAGAGTCAGGCGGCGGCGGGCTGAGGACGCATCGCGTCGTCCCGCCCGCCTCCCCTTCCCCCTTCGCGCGTACCGTCTGGTATCCTCGGTGGTCGGCGCGTCGGACAGGCCGGCGGAGCACGCCCACGACCGGGCCGTGCGTAACGCAGGCAGGCCGGTTCGCATCGATGTCGCGGATCTCGCGGCGGGCCCGCACAAGGGAGAGAGAGTTCTCGGTGTACGCGATCGTGCGCTGCGGCGGCAGGCAGGAGAAGGCATCGGTCGACGATGTCCTGACCGTGGACAAGCTGGCCGGTGAGGTCGGCTCCAGCGTGACGCTGCCCGCCGTGCTGCTGGTCGACGACGGCAAGGTCATCAGCGACCCGGCGGAGGTCGGCGGCTACCAGGTGACCGCCGAGATCCTGGGCGCAGCCAGCGGCCCCAAGATCAACATGATCCACTACAAGAACAAGACCGGCTACCGGCGGCGCCTGGGTCACCGGCAGAAGTACACGCAGGTGCGGATCACGGGCATCGCCGAGGCCAAGGCCGGCGCCCGCGCCACCTCGAGGAAGAAGAGCTGAGATGGCACACAAGAAGGGCGCGTCATCCAGCCGGAACGGCCGGGACTCCAACGCTCAGCGACTCGGGGTCAAGCGCTTCGGCGGCCAGCTTGTCGGCGCGGGCGAGATCATCGTGCGGCAGCACGGAACCCACTTCCACCCCGGGATCGGGGTAGGCCGCGGCGGCGATGACACGTTGTTCGCGCTGGTCAGCGGGCGGGTGGAGTTCGGCACCCGGCGCGGGCGCCGCGCGGTGAGCGTGATCCCGGCAGAATCTGCTGCGGACGCGGCCGCCGAGGCCAGCTAGGCCCGGCGGGGCGCTTCGGGGACCGGAGCGCGGGTGGCGGAATTCGCTGACCAGGCGGAGTTGCGCGTGCACGCCGGCGACGGCGGGCACGGCTGCGCCTCGATCCGCCGGGAGAAGTTCAAGCCGCTCGGCGGCCCGGACGGCGGTAACGGCGGGCGCGGCGGCGACGTGATCCTCGAGGTCGACCCGGGCACGTCCACGCTGCTGGACTTCCACCGGCGGCCGGTCCGGCGGGCCGGCAAGGGCAGGCCGGGCTCGGGCTCCAACCGCAGCGGGGCCG
Organism: Streptosporangiaceae bacterium; assembly: GCA_035934395.1. Taxonomy (GTDB): domain Bacteria; phylum Actinomycetota; class Actinomycetes; order Streptosporangiales; family Streptosporangiaceae; genus JASHPR01. Next base: position 6,529 of record DASYXX010000127.1, on the reverse strand, counting down.
ACGGCGGCGATCTCGTGGTGCGCGTGCCCGACGGGACCGTGGTGAAGACCGCCGACGGCGAGGTGCTCGCGGACCTCATCGGGGCGGGAACCAGGTTCGTGGCCGCCAACGGCGGGCGCGGCGGCCTCGGGAACGCCGCGCTTGCGTCGACCCGGCGGAAGGCGCCGGGCTTCGCGCTGCGCGGAGAGCCCGGCGTGGAGCGGCACCTGGTGCTCGAGCTGAAGACGGTGGCCGACGCCGGGCTGGTGGGGTTCCCGAACGCCGGCAAGTCGTCGCTGATCGCCGCGCTGTCCGCGGCCCGGCCGAAGATCGCGAACTACCCGTTCACCACGCTGACCCCGCATCTCGGCGTGGTCGAGGCGGGGGAGACCCAGTTCGTGGTCGCCGACGTGCCCGGGCTGATTCCTGGCGCCAGCCACGGCAAAGGCCTGGGGCTCGACTTCCTCAGGCACGTGGAGCGCTGCACGGTGCTCGTGCACGTGCTGGACTGCGCGACCGAGGAGCCGGGCCGCGGCCCCGTCGCTGACCTGGACCTGATCGAGGAGGAACTCGCCGCCTACGCGGCCGCCACCGGCGCCGGACTGCAGGACCGGCCGCGGATCGTCGCCCTGAACAAGGTCGACGTGCCCGCCGCTCGTGAGGTGGCCGAGCGGGCCACCCCGGAACTGGAGGCACGCGGCCTGGCCGTCTGCCGCGTGTCCGCCGCGACCCGCGAGGGCCTGCGCGAGCTCGCCTTCACCATGGCCGCGGTCATCGCGCAGGCGCGCCAGGCGCAGCCGCCGCCCGAGCCGACCCGCCTGGTTATCCGGCCCGAGCCCGTGGCTGGGCAGAACTTCGAGGTGGTCAGCGCGGGCGACAACAGGTTCGTGATCCGCGGCGAGAAGCCCCGCCGGTGGATCCTGCAGACCGACTTCGGCAACGACGAGGCGGTGGGGTATCTCGCCGACCGGCTCGCCCGGCTCGGCATCGAGGAGGCCCTGGCCGAGGCCGGCGCGCTCCCCGGGGCCGAGGTTCTGATCGGCGAGGAGGATAACGCCGTGGTGTTCGACTGGGACCCGAACCTGCCGGCCGAGGCCGGGTTCGGCCCCCGCGGCACCGACCCGCGGCTCTTCCCCGGCCGCCGACACCGCTAACAGCCGCCCCGTCTGACCGGCGAGTCCCAGGAGCCCCAGCGGACTGGGGCCGCGGCGGCTTCCCTACCGGATGGACGGCCCGCTGTACCGGTTACAGGCGGATCGGCGGGACTTTCACCCGGTTCGGGCCGCCGGGGCAGGGTCGGCGGGCCTTCACCCGGTTCGGCACCACGGCGGGGCGCGCCGACTCGGGCCGGGCGCGGGGTGGCGCGAGCATTAAAAAAGACGCGCTAGCATTTGTAGCGCGCTTCTTATGAAACCCGATTCATATAGCGCCTGTATTTTACCGGAAAGGGAGCATGATTGTCAACCGATGAAATCCGGGGCGAACAAGAGTACGTCTCAATGCTCTACGGCCGGCTCGACGGCCTCAGGAGCCGCGCCACGGATCGGCTAGCTCGGGTGCTGCGGGAGTCGGGCGGGACGCATCAGGCCCGGTCCGAGCGGGAGACGTTCAGCGTCATGTACGCGCAGCAGCTTTCCCAGTTCGACGCGGCCGAGAACGGGCTGTGCTTCGGCAGGCTCGATTTCCACGACGGCGAGCGCCGGTATATCGGGCGGATCGGGATTCACGACGAATCCGGCGACTATGAGCAGTTGCTGATGGACTGGCGCGCCTCGGCCGCGCGGCCCTTTTATCTGGCCACCCCGGCATCGCCCGCCGACGTCCGGCGGCGCCGTCACATCAAGACCCGCGGCCGGACCGTGGTGAGCGTCGATGACGAGGTCCTGGACCTGACCGCCGCCGATCCCGGGAAGCACGAGGGGCTTACCGGCGAGTCCGCGCTGCTGGCCGCGCTGACCGCCAGCCGGACCGGCCAGATGCGCGACATCGTCGAGACGATCCAGGCCGAGCAGGACCGGATCATCCGCTCCGACCTGGCCGGGGCGCTGGTGGTACAAGGCGGGCCCGGCACCGGCAAGACCGCCGTGGCCCTGCACCGGGCCGCTTTCCTGCTGTACACCTACCGCCGCCAGCTCACGAAGCGCGGGGTGCTCGTCGTCGGGCCGAACGCCACGTTCCTGCGCTACATCGGCCAGGTGCTGCCCTCGCTCGGCGAGACCAGCGTGCTGCTCTCGACGATCGCCGATCTCTATCCCGGGATCAACGCGCGCGGGACCGAGTCACGCGAGGCGGCCGAGATCAAGGGCCGGCTGATCATGGCCGGCGTCGTGGCCGCCGCGGTACGGAACCGGCAGCAGGTACCTCGCGGCCCGGTCGAGGTCATGGCGGACCACGAGGCGCTGCGCCTCGACCCGGCCGTCTGCGCCCGGGCCAGGGAGCGGGCCCGGCGCTCACGCCGGCCGCACAACCAGGCCCGCCGGGTCTTCGCCCGGGAGATCGTGGACGCGCTGACCCGGCAGCTCGCCGCCCGCCTCGGCGCCAACGTGCTGGGTGAGGGCAACCTGCTCGGCCAGAGGGACGTGGATGAGCTCCGGCGTGAGCTGCGCGGTGACCCGGAGGTGCGCGCGCTTATCGAACGCCTGTGGCCGGTCCTCACGCCGCAGCGGCTGCTGGCCGACCTGTTCGCCTCCGCCGGCCGGCTGGCGGCCGCGGCGCCGCGGCTGTCCGCCGCGGAGCGGGCGATCCTGCTGCGCGATCCCGAGTGCGAGTGGACCCCGGCGGACGTGCCGCTGCTCGACGAGGCGGCTGAACTGCTAGGCGAGGACGACCGGGCGGCGCGGGCGGCAGCGAGGCGCCGGCGCCGGGCCGAGGTCGATTATGCCAGCGGGGTGCTGGACATCCTCTCCCGCGACCTGGACGACGACCCTGAGGTCCTGATGGGCGCCGACCTGCTGGACGCCGGCGAGCTGGCCACGCGCCATGAGGATGAGATCGGCCTCACCGCGGCCGAGCGCGCGGCGGGGGACCGGACCTGGGCGTTCGGCCACGTCATCGTCGACGAGGCGCAGGAGCTCTCGGAGATGGCCTGGCGGATGCTGATGCGGCGCTGCCCGGCGCGCTCCATGACGATCGTCGGGGACGTCGCACAGACCGGCGACCTGGCCGGGACCTCGTCCTGGGAGCGGGTGCTAGATCGTTACCAGGGTGACCGGTGGCGCCTGGCGCCACTGACCATTAACTACCGGACGCCCGCCGAGATCATGGCGGTCGCCGCGGACGTGCTGGCCGCCATCGACCCGGGTCTCGAGCTGCCGCGCTCGGTGCGCGAGTCCGGCACCCCGCCGTGGCGGCTGGAGGTCGCGCCCGAGGACGTGGCCGGCGGCTTGGCCGACGCCACCAAGCGGGCCGCCGACCGGCTGGGTGACGGGCGGCTGGCGGTGATCGTTCCGGCCGCGCGGCTGCGCGAGCTCGGACAGGCGATCAGCGCGGCCGTGCCGGGGTCCGCGGTCGGCGAGCAGCCGGAGCTCGAGCGCCCCGTGGTGGTGCTGACCGTGGGCCAGGCCAAGGGCCTGGAGTTCGACTCGGTGCTGATCGGCGACCCGGCCGGAATCCTGGCCGAGTCGCCGCGCGGGCTTAACGACCTGTACGTGGCGCTGACGAGGGCCACGCGAGAACTCGGCGTCGTGTACGCCGGTGAGCTGCCGGCAGTGCTCGCCGGGCTCCGCCCGGCCGGCGAGGCCATCCTGGCCCGCCGGCGATCGGCCTGACGCGGGCTAGCCGAGGACGCTGGGCTGGTCGCGACACAGGTCATGCCGGCGGCGACCATGGCGCCCACGCCGGCCCCGACCGCCAGCGCGTAACAGCGGCGTCAGACGTAGTGCAGCTCGGCGTGCGGTGAGTCGAGGTCGACCAGGCGGTCGCAGGTCGGGCAGTACCAGCGGACCTCGACCGGGGTGCCGCACGCGGGGTGCCGGGGCGCCTCGGCGGGGTCGGCGTCCCTCGCGCCCCAGTGCGCCAGCAGCCGAAGCGCCCCGGCCAGGTCCTTCCCCTCGGCGGTCAGCTCGTAGGCCGCCCGCGGCGGCCGGTCGGAATAAGGCCGGGCGACCAGCAGCCCCTCCCGTTCGAGCCGCTTGAGCCGCTCGGACAGGATGTTCGCCGCGATGCCGGGGATCTGGCCGAGGAGGTCGTTGAACCGGCCCGGCCCGGCCAGCAGCGCCTCCACCACCAGCAGGGTCCACCGGTCGCCCACCTTGGCCAGCGCCTCTGCGAGCGGCGAGGAGGGGGGCTCGGGTGTGCTCATGCCGTGTTCCCCGCTCGCCGGAGGGACGCCTTGGAGGCACCGCCTTCCTTCGTCGCTCGCTCCTCAGTCCAGGCGGCGCCGCGCCCCTCCGACTCGCTCATGCGTCGATCGTAGCCGAATTGACATCCAAGTAGTTAGTAGTAGATTGCAAGTCACTACTAACTAGCTCAGGCGCGTCCCAGCGAGCGCGCGACGAAGGGTAGGCAGTAATGGCGATCTTCGACGAGATCCAGGCAAGCATCGGGCAGCTGGCCGGGGGCGCGGGCGCCTCGGTCGTCGGCATCGGGCAGCGGTGGGGCGTCGGCTCCGGCGTCGTGACCGGCACCGGCCGGGTGCTGACCAACGCGCACAACGTTCGCGGCGACCAGGTGACGGTCACCTTCGCCGACGGACGCACCGCCGAGGGCACGGTGGCCGGGCAGGACATCGACGGCGACCTCGCGGTCATCGATGTCGACACCGGCGAGACCCCGGCGCTGTCGTGGGCGGACGGCGCGTCCGCCAGCATCGGGGCCCCGGTCTTCGCGCTGGCTAACCCGGGCGGCCGCGGGCTGCGCGTGACGTTCGGCTTCGTATCCGGCGTCGACCGGACCTTCCGCGGCCCGCGGGGCCGCCGCATCACCGGCAGCGTCGAGCACACCGCGCCGCTGCTGCCCGGCTCCTCGGGCGGCCCGGTCACCGACGCTGCCGGACGGCTGGTCGGGATCAACACCAACCGCCTCGGCGAGGGCTTCTACCTGGCCATTCCCGCTGACGACGCACTGCGGGGGCGGATCGAGGCGCTCGGCCGCGGGGAATCCGCCACGCCGCCGCGGCTCGGGGTGGCCATCGCTCCCGGGCACGTGGCCCGGCGGCTGCGGCGGGCCGTCGGCCTGCCGGAGACCGAGGGCCTGCTGATCCGCGAGGTGACCGACCCAAGCCCGGCGTCGCGGGCCGGCCTCGCCCAGGGAGACCTGATCGTGGCGGTCGCCGGCCAGCCGGTCCGCACGACCGACGACCTGTTCGACGCGCTCCCGGCGTCCGGCGGCACCGTTGAGCTCAGCATCGTGCGCGGCGCCGATGAGCGGGCCGTTCAGGTGGTCCTCGGCGAGAACGGCGAGCAGGCCAGCGAATCGTAGGCCATTCGCGGGATCACCGCGGCGTGGCGATGCTGGCGGGAAGCCGCGGGCTGAATAACAATAAAAGCGAGGCCCCTCCATGTATGAGATGCAGGGGCCTCGCACAGCCCTGCGGCACTCGGCCGGCCGATCGCTCGGCTGCCTCGCACTGCCTGACCGACCACCGCCACCGGACACCCGCCCGTAGCCCCGGTTGCCCGGTGCTCCGTCCGTTTCCCGAAGTCGCCCCCGGGATCGGCGCCCGTCTTAAGTGGTGAGTGAATTTCTACAGCGCCGGCCTGACCTGGCACAAGGGGTTTAGGCCAGCAATTCCAAGATTCTTTGGTCATCCACAGGACACCGCCGGTTATCCCCCGCGCCGAGTATTGTTTCCACCGCCCCGTCCACAGCGTTGTCCACAGCCTGCGGACGGAGGGGGAGCCGACGCCCGCTGATCAGTAGCGCTCCACCAGGTGGGCACGGCTGGCCGACAGCTCGGCGGCGGTCGGCCAGAAGTCGGTGATCCGGGCGATCCGGCCGTGCTCGTCAAGATCGAAGAAGCACAGCCCCGGATACTGGTCGCCGGGCTCGGAGAACCGTATCCAGCTCGCCGCGTGGCGGCCTTCCCCGACGATCCGCTCGACGGCCAGATGCCAGTCCCCGGGGAAACCCCTCGGCGTTGAACCGGACGTAGGCCTCGCGCCCGCGGACCCGCTCCCTGGTCTGCGGCGCCTCGTACACCACGTCCTCGGCCACCAGGCCGCCGAACCTGGCCCAGTCCCGGGCCTCCGCCGCCGCCCAGTAGGCGGCCACGATCTCGTGCGCGTCGTCCACCGCCTCGGGCCCTTTCCCGGGGCAGGCCAAGAGCCCGGCAGGGCCCCGTCCCGCAACGATCGTTACACGTGTTATTCGCCGTCGCGACGGCCGAAGTTGCCGAAGATCCGCTGGCCGGCGCCGACCGCGGACTCGGCGACCCCGCGGACCGCGCCGATGAGCGGGTCCGCCGACCGGCTCCAGGAGTCCTGGTAGGACTTGGCGGCGGACTTGACCTCCTCGGTGACCGAGGCGTCGCGGTCGTCCTCCCGCCGCGGGTAGGTGCCCGCGAGGATCTGCCGGTAGTCGCCCTCGGCGGCCCAGCGGTCCAGCTCCGCGA
>DASYXX010000093.1:0-3255 GCA_035934395.1 Streptosporangiaceae bacterium | reverse complement strand
GACCTGCGGAAGTGGCTGGCCGACAAGCCCGAGGTGGCCATGCACCTGCTGCGCGCCCTGGTCCGGCGGCTGCGCCGCACCAACGACGTGCTGTCCGACCTGGTGTTCACCGACGTGCCCGGCCGGGTGGCCAAGGCCCTGCTCGACCTGGCCGAGCGGTTCGGCACCCAGCAGGACGACGGCCTGCAGGTGAACCATGACCTGACCCAGGAGGAGCTCGCCCAGCTGGTGGGGGCGTCACGGGAGACGGTCAACAAGGCCCTCGCCGACTTCGTGGCGCGCGGCTGGATCCAGCTGCATCCCAAGTCCGTGCTGCTGATCGACCCGGAGCGGCTCCGCAAGCGCGCCCGGTAACGCTCAGTAACTCAGGCCGCGCGGCAGCTGGCCCCGCTCGGCCAGGTACGCGAGCTGGGCCCGCACGGACCACTCGGCGAACGGCCACAGCGCGCGGTCCACGTCGGTGTAGACCCGCGCCACGATTCCGGGCAGCGTGGTCTCCCCGGCTTCGAGCGCCGCGGTCACCTCGGCCAGCCGTTCCGCGCGGTGCGCGATGTAGTAGTCGAGCGTGCCCGCGGGGTCCGCCAGCAGCGGCCCGTGCCCGGGCAGCAGGACCCGCAGGCTCGCCTCGTCCGCCAGCGCCCGGAGCCGGTCGAGCGAGGCCAGGTAATCGCTCAGGCTCCCGTCGCCGGCGATCACGGTGGTACCCCGCCCGAGCACGGTGTCCCCGGTCAGCACGGCGCCGTCGGCCTCGAGCAGGAGGCACACCGAGTCCGGCGAGTGCCCGGGCGTCTTGATCACCCGCAGCTGGCACCCGCCGGCCCGCACCGTGTCGCCGGGCCCGAGCCCCCCCTCCCCCCCGCCGCGCCGAAAATCCGGGTCGACTGCCAGGACCGGGGCCCCGGTAAGCTCGGCCAGCCGCCGGGCACCCCCCGAGTGGTCGTCATGGCCGTGCGTGAGCACGATCGTCTCGATGCGCTGGCCCGCCTCCGCCGCCGTCGCGTGCACCCGGCGCAGGTGCCCCTCGTCGTCCGGCCCCGGGTCCACGGCAATGGCCCGCTCGGATCCGGGCTCCGCGACCAGCCAGGTGTTGGTGCCGTCCAGCGTCATCAGGGAGGGATTAGGAGCCAGAACGCAACGTGCGCGGGCCGTCCTCGACCCGTCGATGGCGTCGCCGCCACTCAAAGCGGGTACTCCAGGTCAGCGGGCAGGGTCAGCCAGACGGCACCCTCGGCCATGACGGCCTCCGGCAGCACCGGGCGGACCTGCCGCGGCCTGAGCGCGGCCGTCACGTCCGGGCAGGCGGCGAGCTCGGCCAGGCTCACCGCGGTCGGCGGGAACAGCATGATTTCCCTCCTGCGCCCGGCAGCGATCGCGTCGCCCGGACGCACCCAGGCCACCTCGGACGCCTCGCCCCCCACGTCCCTGGTGCGCTGCCCGTCCGGGAGCGCGGCGGCGAAGAACCTGGTGTCGTAGCGGCGCTGCTCGACCACCGGGGTTATCCACTGGGACCACGGCCGGAGCAGGTCGGACCGGAGCACGAGCCCGCGCCGGCCCAGCATCTCGGCCAGCGAGAGCGAGCGGTCGAGCAGCGAGTTCCGGTCCGCCTCCCAGTCCTGGCCGGTGGTGTCGGCCACGACCGTGTCGGCCGACGGGCCGGCCAGGAGCACGCCGGACTCCTCGAAGGTCTCCCTGACGGCCGCGCACACCAGCGCGCACGCCAGCTCCGGCGGCGCGGCAAAGACCTGGCCCCATTCGGCAGGGTCCGGCCCGGCCCAGGCGACCTGCTCCTCAGCATCCCTGGCGTCCACCGACCCGCCGGGGAACACGAAGGCGCCAGGAGCGAACGCCATCGAGGACTTGCGGCGCAGCATGTAGACCTCGAGACCCGCAGGCGCGGCAGAGCGCAACAGCATAACGGTGGCGGCGTCACGTGGCACGGCCGGCTGCTGCCGTCCGGCGAGGATGTCTTGCGCCCGCGCGCCCAGCCGGCCGCCGAGCCGGATCGCTGTGCTTCCTTGCTCGCCTCCGGGCGCCGCCTTCGGCTCGAACATTCAGTCCCAGACTTCGGCGATCAGCTCGACCTCGACCGGGGCGTTCAGCGGCAGCACCGCCATCCCGACGGCGCTGCGGGCGTGCCGGCCCGCCTCGCCGAACACCTCGATCAGCAGCTCGCTCGCGCCGTTGATCACCTGGGCCTGCTGGGTGAAGTCCGGTGCGCTGGCCACGAAGCCGGTCACCTTGACGATGCGGCGCACCGCATCGAGCCCGCTGGTCACCGACGCCACGGCCGCCAGCGCGTTCAGCGCGCAGGTCCGGGCGAGAGCGCTGGCCTCCCCGGCGCCGATCTCGGCACCGACCTTGCCCGTGGCCAGCAGCTGGCCGTCGACGACCGGCAACTGCCCGGCCGTGTACACGTAACCGCGTGTGAGCACAGCCGGGACGTAGGCGGCCAGCGGGGGCGACACCTTCGGCAGCGTCAGCCCGAGCACGGCCAGCCTGGCCTCGGGCGAGGGTCCGCGCTCGGATGCCTCGTCGTCCAGGCTCATGATTTTTCTCGCTTCATGTAGGCGACGAGCTGCTCGGGGTTCGGCCCGGGAATGACCGCCACGAGCTCCCACCCGTCCTCGCCCCAGTTATCCAGGATCTGCTTGGTCGCGTGCACCAGCAGCGGAACCGTCGCGTACTCCCACTTCGCCATGTACGGAACCTTAACGGGGAGACGCGCCAGGGGCGGGCGTCTCCCCGTGTCCGGCGGGCCGGCGGCTACGCGTCCTTGTCCTTCTGGGGCGCGGTTCCCGTCACGATGGTCTTGGCCGAGCCAGCGTCCGTCGCCTCGTCCTGCCGGGGAATCCCGGCGGCGTCGGGCTGGGTGGCGGAGACGTCGGCCGCGAGCTTGCCGTCACCCGCGCCCTGGGTTATCTCCGGGATCGACGGCACCTCCGGGATCTCGACCGGCGCACCGCTCTCGATCGCCGCCTCCTCCCTTTCGACGTCGTCGCCGCCGAAGTCAGCCAGCGAGGCTCCCTGGCCGGACTCTCCCCCGCCCGCCGACGTGGGGGGCGTGAACTTGTCGAAGAACCTGAGCAGCTCGACCGGGACCGGCATGACCAGCGTGCTGTTGCGCTCGGCCGCGACCTCGACGACCGTCTGCAGCAGCCGCAGCTGCAGCGCGGCGGGGTCGCGCGCCATGACGTTGGCGGCCGCGGCCAGGCGCTTGGAGGCCTGGTACTCACCGTCGGCGGTGATGATCCGCGC
>DASYXX010000082.1:0-2037 GCA_035934395.1 Streptosporangiaceae bacterium | reverse complement strand
CGGGCCGGCCTGGGGCGTCCGGGCGGGCTGGCTGGCTGAGCGCCGGGGCTGGCGGGCCGGGAGGGCCGCAGCGGCAGGTGGGGCCGTCGGGGAGCCGGAGGCGCCGCCCCGGCGCGGCGGGTGTGCGGCTGGCCTTGGCCGGTCAGCCGGTAAACTGGGGAGGTCCCGCAGCCCAGCAGGGCCGCTCAGCGCCCCGTCCCGGGTGCCGCGGCTGTGCCGGGAACGGGCACTTTGTGCTGTCCGCCCACACCCGCGCCGCCACGACAAATAGGACGCAATGAGCCTCTGGAGACTTCTTCGGGTCATCGCCGATGATCCACAGCTCAGGAGGGCGCTTGAGGAGGCCGACGCGCCGGTCTCGGTCGGCGCCGACCTGATCGCGCCGCCGGCCCTGCGCCCGTTCCTGGCGGCCGCGCTGGCCAGCGGCGGGGGCGAAACGCCCGTGGACGCGGGCGGCGTCGAGGCCGGGGACCCGGGCGTCAAGACTCCTCGGTTCGTGCTCGCCGTGACCGCCACCGCACGCGAAGCCGAGGAACTCACCGCGGCGCTCGGCTCGATCCTGCCTACGCCCGCCGCGGCGGCGTACTTCCCGCCCTGGGAGACGCTCCCGCACGAGCGCCTCTCTCCGCGATCCGACACCTCTGGCCAGCGGCTGGCCGTGCTCCGCAGGCTGGCCCAGCCCGACCCGGCCGACCCGAGGTCCGGCCCCCTGACGGTCGTGGCCACCCCCGTGCGCTGCCTATTGCAGCCGTTGGTCGGCGGGCTCGGCGAGCTCGAGCCGGTCCGGCTGCGCGAGGGCGAGTCCGCGGATCTGGACGACCTGGTGACCCGGCTGGTGGAGATCGGGTACGCACGCAGCGAGCTGGTCGAGAAGCGCGGTGAGCTGGCCGTGCGAGGCGGCATCCTGGACGTCTTCCCGCCCACAGAAGAGCACCCGTTGCGGATCGAGTTCTTCGGCGACACCGTCGAGGAGATCCGGTTCTTCGGGGTTTCTGATCAGCGCAGCCTGCACGGGGCTCCCGCGGGGCTGTGGGCGCCGCCGTGCCGGGAGCTGCTGCTGACCCCTGCCGTGCGCAACCGGGCCAGGCAGCTGGCCCACGAGTGGCCAGGATTGTCGGACGTGCTCGGCAAGCTCGCCGATGGCATCACGGTCGAGGGCATGGAGGCGTTCGCGCCGGTGCTGGCCGACCGGATGCAGCTGCTGCTCGACTACGTGCCGTCGGGCGGCATCGTGCTCGCCTGCGATCCGGAGCGGATCAGGGCGCGCGCGGCCGAGCTGGTCAGCACCAGCCAGGAGTTCCTCGAGGCGTCCTGGGTGAACGCAGCCGCCGGCGGAGAGGTGCCGATCGACCTGGGCGCGGCGGCGTTCCGGCCGATCACCGAGATCAGGAGCGTCGCCGAGTCGGCGGGGCTGCGCTGGTGGACGGTCACGCCGTTCGTGTCCGAGGGCGTGGGGGGCGGGGCGGATCAGCCCCCGGGCGAGCCCGGCCTGACCGGCGGCGGTGACGAGCACCCCGCGTTCCGGCTGGACGCGACCCCGGCCGAGACGTACCGCGGCGACACCTCGCGCGTGATCGCTGACGTCAGCCGGTGGCTGGCCGACCGGTGGCGGGTCGTGCTCGTCACCGAGGGACACGGCCCGGCGCAGCGCCTGGCCGAGCTGCTGCGCGGCGAGGGGCTGGGCGCGCGGCTCGAGGATCTCAGCGCTCCCGGCGAGCCCCCGCCCGCCGGCGTCGCGCACGTCGTGACCGGCATGATCGCCCATGGCTTCGTCTGGCCCTCGGTACGGCTCGCGGTGCTGTCCGAAGCCGACCTGGCGGGCCAGCGCGTGGGCGCGGGCCACGAGCGGATGCCGAGCAGGCGTCGCGGCGGGATCGACCCGCTGCAGCTGGTTTCCGGCGACTACATCGTGCACGAGCAGCACGGCGTCGGCCGTTACCTGGAGATGACCAGCCGCACCGTGTCGGGGGCGACCCGCGAGTACCTGGTCATCGAGTACGCGCCGGGCAAGCGGGGCCAGCCGCCGGACCGGCTGTA
>DASYXX010000068.1:0-1806 GCA_035934395.1 Streptosporangiaceae bacterium | reverse complement strand
CGGAGGCCCGCATCTTGGGGTCAGGCGCCATCAGAACCTCCCCGAGGGAACTGTCTGGTCCACCGGGGCAGGCTCCGCGGCGCTCCCAGCGCGCAGCCGCTCGAACCCGCCGCGGCCGCCGTCAGCCGCCGTGAGCACCCAGGGGCCGTCGGCGGTGATGGCCACCGTGTGCTCGAAATGCGCGGCCCAGCTGCCGTCCGCGGTGACCACGGTCCAGTCGTCGTCCAGCAGCCGGGTCTGCGCCCGGCCCAGGACCAGCATGGGCTCGATGGCCAGGGCCATGCCCTCGACCAGCACCGGCCCGCGGCCGGCCCGCCCGTAATTCGGCACCGGCGGATCCATGTGCATCTCGCTGCCGATGCCGTGTCCCACGTACTCCCGCACGATCCCGTACCGCCCGCTGGCCCGCGCGCTCAGCTCCACGGCGTGCGAGATGTCGCTCAGCCGGCGGCCCGGCCTGGCCATGGCCATCCCGTGCCAGAGCGCCTGCTCGCAGGCTCGCAGCAGGCCGGCCAGCTCGTCGCTGACCGGCCCGACCGGGACCGTGCGGGCCGCGTCGCCGTGCCAGCCGCCGAGGATCGCGCCGCAGTCGATCGAGATCAGGTCCCCGGCCGCGAGCCGGATGTCCGGGCTTGGGATGCCGTGCACGATCTGGTCATTGACCGAGGTGCAGATCGTCGCCGGATAGCCGTGATAGCCCTTGAACGACGGAATGGCGCCGACGCTGCGGATCTCCCGCGCGGCTATCGCGTCCAGGTCAGCGGTGGTGATGCCGGGCTCGACCGCCTCGGCCAGCACGTCCAGGGTGTGCGACACCACCAGGCCCGCCTCCCGCATCGCGGCAAGCTGGCGCGGCGTCTTGACCTGGATCGGCGATTCCCGCCTGGTCACCATGGCGCCTCCGGAGCCTCCCCTATTTATCGACGCCTCCGCGCTGTCCGCGCTACTTAACGTTACCCGTCACCGGATGAAGCGCCGCAGCGCGCTGAGGGCGCGGTCGGTGATCTCCTCCACCGGCCCGGTGGCGTCGACCCCGAGCAGGATGCCCTCGTCAGCGTAGAACGCGATCAGCGGCTGAGTCTGCTGCTGGTACACGTCCAGCCGGGGCCTGATCGTCTCCCCCCGGTCGTCGTCGCGCTGGAACAGCGCGCCGCCGCAGTCGTCGCACCGCTCGCTGCGGGACGGCGGGTCGAACAGCACGTGCCAGACATGCCCGCACCGCCGGCAGGTCCGCCGCCCGGACAGCCGCCTGACCACCTCGTCATCCTCGACGACCAGCTCGAGCACGAGGTCGAGCTTGGTGTCCCACTCGGCGAGCATCTTCTTCAGCGTCTCGGCCTGCGGGACGTTGCGGGGGAAGCCGTCCAGCAGGAACCCCGCCTGCGCGTCGTCCTCGGCGAACCTGCTCGCCACCATCGCGATCGTGATCTCGTCGGGTACCAGGTCGCCGCGGTCCATGTAGGCCTTGGCCTGGCGGCCGAGGTCGGTGCCCCTGCTGACGTTGGACCTGAAGATCTCACCTGTCGAGATCGTCGGGATCGCCAGGTGGGAGGCTATGAACTGGGCCTGCGTCCCCTTGCCCGCACCGGGGGGCCCGACGAGGACGACGCGCACTACCGCAGGAAGCCCTCATAGTTACGCTGTTGCAGCTGGCTCTCGATCTGCTTCACCGTGTCCAGGCCCACCCCCACCGCGATCAGGATGCTCGTGCCGCCCAGCGGGAACTGCGACGAGGCTCCGACCAGCCCGATGGCCACCATCGGGATCAGCGCGACGATGCCCAGGTAGACCGAGCCCGGGGCGGTC
>DASYXX010000059.1:0-6817 GCA_035934395.1 Streptosporangiaceae bacterium | reverse complement strand
CGGACGTCGACCACGTGGCCACCGATTTCCCGGGCCTGAACTTCATCGTCGAGCACGTCGGCCTGCCGCGCATCGAGGACTTCTGCTTCATGGCCACGCAGGAGCCCAACGTGTACGCCGGCCTGGCCGTGGTCATCGGCGGGCTGATGCACGCGCGGCCCCGCTTCTTCGCCAAGGTGATGGGCGAGCTGCTGTTCTGGGTCGGCGAGGACAAGATGCTCTTCGGCAGCGACTACGCCATCTGGGAGCCGAAGTGGCAGGTCGAGGGGTTCGTCGACTGGGAGATGCCCTCCTCCGAGGAGTTCGCCGACTACCCGAGGCTCGGTACCGCCGGGAAAAAGAAGATCCTTGGTCTTAACGCGGCCCAGCTGTACGGGATCGAGGTTCCGGCCGAGTACCAGCTGAAAGACGGCGGTACGCCCGGCGCCCACGAGGTCCTCGGCGGCGAGCCCGAGGAGCATGCGGCCTCGGGGGCATGACCAGCAAAGTGACGGCCGGGCCTCCGAGCGCGCCCCCGGGAGAAGGGCCCCCGGGGGCCGCGCGGGTACTGGCCGCGCTTGACGCGGTGCGGGATCCGGAGCTTGACGAGCCGATCACCTCGCTGGGCTTCGTCGCGTCGTGCGCCGTCTACGCGGACGGCCGTGCCCGGATCGTGCTGCGCCTGCCCACGTACTTCTGCGCGCCCAACTTCGCGTTCCTGATGGTGGCGGACGCGTACGACGCCATGTCCGCGGTGCCGGGGGTCCGCCGCGCCGAGGTGGTGCTCGAGGATCACTTCGCCTCCGGCGCGATCAACGGGGGGGTCGCCGCTCAGGCCGGATTTGCCCGGTCCTTCGACGGCGAGGCGGTCGGCGAGCTGCACGAGCTGCGCGCCGACTTCCTGCGCAAGGCGGTCATGGCCGGGACCGATCAGGTGTGCAGGCCGCTGCTGGCGGCGGGCGCCGACCCGGCGGGGCTGCTCGAGCTCAGGCTCGGCGACCTGCCGCCATCCGGGCCGCTGCGGCGGCTCCGGCACCGGCGGGCGGAGCTTGGGCTGCCCGCCGGCGGCGACGCGCCGCTGGTCATCGACCCGGTGACCGGCGCGCGGGTGAGCGCGGACTCGCTGCCGCTGCACCTGCGGCGCGCTCGCACCACGCGGATCAGCATCGAGTCGAACGCCAGCATCTGCCGCGGGATGCTGCGGCACCGCTATGGCACGTCAGGACTAGGCGAGGAGGACGAGGACCAGTGAAGGCCGTCCGGCTGCACGAGTTTCACCAGTATCCCGTGATCGACGAGGTGCCCGAGCCCACGGTCAGCGGCCCGCTCGACGTGATCGTGCGGATCGGCGGGGCCGGGGTCTGCCGCACCGACCTGCACATCATGGAGGGCCAGTGGGACGCGGCGATGCACACGCCGCTGCCCTACATCCTGGGCCACGAGAACGCGGGGTGGGTGCACGAGGTCGGCCCGGCGGTCACCAACGTGGCGGTCGGCGACACGGTGATCCTGCACCCGACGCCCACCTGCGGGCTATGCCGGGCCTGCCGGGCGGGTGACGACATGCACTGCGTCAACAGCGAGTTTCCCGGCCTGTCCCGCGACGGCGGGATGGCCGGGTTCCTGCGCACGTCGGCGCGCGCCTGCGTGCGGCTCGACCCGCAGACCCAGCCGCAGGACGTCGCGGCGCTGGCCGACGCCGGGATCACCGCCTACCACGCGGTCCGCAAGGCCATCCCGCTGCTGTACCCCGGCACCGCCTGCGTGCTCATCGGCGCGGGCGGGCTCGGCCACATCGGGATCCAGTGCCTGTCCGCGCTCACCGCGACCACGATCATCGTCGTGGACCAGAACCCGGAGGCGCTCAAGCTGGCCGAGGAACTCGGCGCGCACCACACGGTGGTCGCCGACGGCGGCCAGGTCGCCGCGGTGCAGGACCTGACCGGGGGAGCCGGCGCCAACGTGGTGCTCGACTTCGTGGCCGAGCAGGGCGCCGAGAACGACGGGTGGGCGATGACCGGCCGGGCCGGGTCGTACTACGTCATCGGCTACGGCGGCACGCTGCACGTCCCGACCCTCGACATCATCTCGACCGAGCGCAACATCATCGGGAACATCGTGGGGACCTACAACGACCTGGCCGAGCTCATGGTCCTGGCCCAGGCCGGGAAGGTAACCCTGCACACCAGGACGTACCCGCTGGACGCCGCGGCCGAGGCCCTGGCCGATCTCGACGCGGGCCGGGTCCGCGGCCGCGCCATTCTCGTCCCCTAGGGAGTGTGATCGATGGCTAAAGAACTGCGCTTCGGCGAGGACGCCCGCACGCTGCTGCTGGCCGGAGTCGACAAGCTGGCGGAGGCCGTCAAGTCCACGCTCGGGCCCAAGGGACGCAACGTCATCCTGGAGAAGATCACCGGATCGCCGGTGGTCACCAACGACGGGGTCACGATCGCGCGGGAGATCCACCTCAAGAACCAGTTCGAGAACATGGGCGCCCAGCTGGTCAAGGAAGCGGCGATCAAGACCAACGACATCGTCGGCGACGGCACGACCACGGCTACGGTGCTCGCCCACGCGATCGTGCGGCAGGGCATGCGGGCGATCGGCGAGGGTGCCAACCCGGTGCTGGTCAAGCGCGGCATCGACGTGGCGGTCGGGCGGCTGGTCGAGCACCTGCAGGGCGTCGCGCACCCGGTGGCCAGCGAGCAGGACTACGCCCGGGTGGCCGCGATCTCCGCGAACGACGACGACGCGGTCGGGGCGGTCATAGCGCGGGCGCTGCACGCCGTCGGCGACGGCGGCATCGTCACCGTCGAGGAGTCGCCCGCGCACGGCATGACGGTCGACTTCATCGAGGGCTTCGAGTTCGACAACGGGTACGTGTCGCCGTACATGGTGACCAACCCGGCCAGCCTGCAGGCGATCGTCGAGGACCCGTACATCCTGCTGTGCAGCGAGAAGATCACCAAGGTGCAGCAGCTGATGCCGCTGCTCGACAAGATCATGCGGGCCCCGCGCCCCCTGGTGATCATCGCGGAGACCGTCGAGGGTACCGCGCTGAGCATGCTGGTGCACAACCACGTCAACGGGATCTTCCAGTGCGTGGCGGTCAAGGCGCCCGGCTTCGGTGACCGCCGCCTGCACAAGCTGGAGGACATCGCCGCGATCACCGGCGGCTCTGTGTACAGCAGGCACTCCGGGTTCACCCTGGAGACCATGGCCGCCGACCAGCTCGGCCGGGCGGCGCAGGTACGGGTGACCGCGGACCGGACCGCGATCATCGGCGGCAGCGGCTCGGCCGCCGACGTCGAGTTCCGGGTCGGCCAGCTGCGCGCGGAGCTGGAGCGGGCCACGTTCGGCATCGACGAGGACGTGCTCACCGAGCGGATCGGCGCGCTGACCGGCAAGGTCGCCGTGATCAGGGTCGGGGCGCCGACCAACGCCGAGCTGAGGGAGCTCCAGCACCGGGTCGAGGACGCGCTGTCCGCGACCCGGGCCGCGATGGCCGAGGGCATCGTCGCCGGCGGCGGCGCGGCGCTGCTGCACGCCGAGGCGAGCCTGGACGACCTGCAGGTGAAGGACGACTACGCGATCGGCGTCGACATCGTCCGCCGGGCGCTGACCGAGCCGGCCTTCCTCATCGCCGCCAACGCGGGCTACTCCGGCCAGGAGGTGCTGGCCCAGATCGGGCGGCTGGGGACCGACGAGGGGTTCGACGCGCTGCAGGGACGCTACGGCAACATGATCGAGATGGGCATCATCGACCCGCTGCGGGTGACCCGCTCGGCGCTGCAGAACGGGGCCTCGGTGGCCGGGCTGCTGCTCACCACCAACACCCTGGTGGCCGAGGAGCAGACGCCCTGGGGCGGCAGCCGGGCGCTGATGACCGAGTACGGCGAGCTCGACGAGGGCCTGCACCAGCCGTCTCCGGACGCCAGCATGCCGCAGTCGCTCGGCCTCGGCCCCACGGCCGGCTGAGGTCCGATGGCCGCAGGAACGGAGGCGCCCTGGGTAGCATCGCCCAGCGCCCTGCAGAGGCTGCGCTCGCGGGGGCGGGCCCGCGGCGTCGTGGCCCTGCTCGGACCGGCCTTCGTCGCCGCGGTCGCCTATGTCGACCCGGGCAACTTCGCCACCAACTTCTCGGCCGGGGCGAGGTTCGGCTACGCGCTCGCGTGGGCGGTCGTGGCCGCCAACCTGATGGCCATGCTGGTCCAGTACCTGTCCGCCAAGACCGGGGTCGCGACCGGGCGCGACCTGCCCGAGCTGTGCCGCGACGAGCTCGGCCGGGCCGCGTCCGTCGGCCTGTGGGCGCAGGCCGAGCTCATCGCGATGGCGACCGACCTGGCCGAGTTCATCGGCGCCGCGCTCGGGCTGAACCTGCTGTTCCACGTGCCGCTGTTTCCTGCCGGGCTGATCACGGCGGCCGTGGCGTTCGGGATCCTGGCCCTGGAGCAGCGCGGCTACCGGCCGTTCGAGCTGGCGATCGCCGGCCTGCTCGGCATCGTCTTCCTCGGGTTCGCCTACGACCTGGCCGCGGTCGGGCCCAGCCCCCGCGGCGTCGCGTCCGGCTTCGTGCCGGGCCTCGCCAGCGACCGGCTGCTGCTGGTGTCGGGAATCATCGGGGCGACCGTGATGCCGCACGTCGTCTACCTGCACTCCGCGCTGACGAAGTCCCGGGTGAGCTGCCGTGACGACGGCGAGCGGCAGGAGCTGCTGCGCTTCCAGCGGCTCGACGTGGTCGTGGCGCTCGGCGCGGCCGGGCTGATCAACCTCGCGATGCTGTTCGTGGCCGCGTCGGTGTTCCGGCCCGCCGGCGGGGCGAACGTCGACTCGATCCAGGCCGCGCACGCCGGGCTCGGCCGGCTGGTCGGCGGCGGTGCCGCGCTGGCGTTCGCCGCCGCGCTGCTCGCCTCCGGGCTGTCCTCGTCCAGCGTGGGGACCTACGCCGGGCAGGTGGTCATGCAGGGGTTCGTGCGCCGCCGCATCCCGCTGTTCGCCCGCCGGGCCCTCACCATGCTGCCCGCCCTGGTGGTGCTCGCGCTCGGCCTCCCCGCCACCAACAGCCTGGTGATCTCGCAGGTGGTCCTGTCGTTCGGCATACCGTTCGCGCTGGTGCCCCTGGTCCTGCTGACCCGCCGCGCGGACATCATGGGCCCGCTGGTCAACCGCCGCTGCACCACCGCGGCGGCGGCCGGCATCGCCGCGATGATCACCGCACTCAACGTCTACCTTCTCTACGCCACGTTCGCCGGGTAGCCGCCGGCACTTGTGGCGCGCCCCAGAAACGGCCGCACCGCGTTTGGGGTCCGGCTCATGGCCGGCCATGGGCGCGGCGCGTAACGTGCAGGCGTGAGCGAGACCGGCCGCTGCCCTTACTGTGGCTCGCCAGTAGACGGCGCAACGGAGCCGGACGGCGGGCGCGAGCCGGCCGGCGCCGGGGAAGCCGGCGCCCGGGCCAGCGGCGTCGAGCCGCTGTATCGCGAAGTCCGCAGGATCCGTGAGATCGCCGAGGCCCGTGCGTCGGACGACGATGCGCGCCGCATCGCCGAGCTCACCCGCCAGGTCGCCGAGCTCCGCGCCACGGTAGCCAGGCTACGGGGCGCCGCAGCACCCGGCCTGCTGGCGGCCGGCCACCGAGCGTAGATGCCGGATACAATCAGTTAACGGCACGAACGCAGGGAAGCCTGGTCGGCTCCCGGCGTCGCAGGCTCGCAGAAACCCCCCGCTGTGACGTAGCCGCTGGTGCGTCCGGGAAGCCACCGGGTCTCCCACCGGTAACAGGGGGTTCCAGAATGCATTGTCGACTTGTCACGTTCACCGGGGCGACGGACATCGACACCGGGACCGGTTTCGTTCGCGAGAAGGTCATCCCGTCCCTCAGGGACCAGAAGGGATACCGGGGCCTGAGCGCGAGCGCGGACCGCTCGCACGGCGTCATGGGCGTGCTCACCATGTGGGACACCGAAGCCGAGCGGGACGCGAGCTGGGACGCTCTGGCCCAGCTGCGACGGGAAGGCCTAAACACCGTCGGCGGCGCGATGAGCGTCGAAAACTACGAGCTGATGCTGCAGGTGATCGGGGACATCCCGCCCGCGCCCGGCTCCTGCCTGATGCTGCTGCCGATCAGCATCGACCCGGCCAGGGTCGACGAGCACCTCGCGTCCTTCCGGAGCCGGGTACTGCCCGAGATCACGGCGACCCCGGGGTTCCGGGCCGTCCGGCTCCTGATGAACCGCGAGACCGGGAGCGGCATAACCGGGACGTCCTGGTCCGACGAGTCGGCCATGGCGACCGCGGCCGCCGCGGCCGAGTCACGGCGCGCGGGAGCCGCGGCGAGCGGTGTCGTGTTCGGAGAGCCGAGCTATCGCAAGATCGTCGCCGGCGACGTCGGGTAGGCGGCCCCGCCCGCCCGCGGTGCGGTTTCGCCGGCCGGTGACCCGCCGCCGGCCGCGGGTTGTGCTCTGGGCTCACTCCGGCGCACCCGGGCCCGCGGCTGGCGGGTGGTCGGCGGCGGCCGCCCGACGGTCGCTGTCCAGCTCGCGCAGCCGGTTCAGGGCGGGAACCGCGGCGGCGAGGGTTGCCGCCGCATCGTCCGGCAGCTTGTCGATGAGGTCAGCGAACGCCTCGGCGCCGGCCCGGCGCCGGGCCCGGATGTACCCCGCTCCCGCGTCGGTGAGGGCCACGAGCACCACCCGCCTATCGGACGGGTCGGGCCGCCGCTCGGCCAGGCCGGCCTGCTCCAGCCCGGTGACGAGCACGCTCATCGATGGCTGGGTCACGCCCTGGATCATGGCCAGGTCGGTGAGTCGGCGGGGCCCCGTGCGGTCCAGCGTGGACA
>DASYXX010000050.1:0-12802 GCA_035934395.1 Streptosporangiaceae bacterium | reverse complement strand
GTTCCTCACCAGTATGCGGAGGCTCTCGCCCGCGGCAATCGACCTGGTGACGAGCACCTGGAACGAGGTCAGCCCGCTGGACCGGGCCCTAGCCTGGGCGCGCCTGCGGCTCTGCACCGCCGCGAACGAGGACTACCCGGTCATGGCGGCCGCATCCGCCGCGCGGCGCGCGGCCATGGAAACCGCGCGCAGACTCGGCCGAGACGACTGGGCATTCTGGGCAGCAGCCTGGGACGCGGGCGCGGCCATCACCGCCGATGGCCTGTCAGAAGGCGACTACCAGACCCTTACATGCCCGCTCCGCACGGTCATCCCGGCACTGAAGCGGGCCGGGCCCGAGGATTTCGGGTGGTGGGCACCTGCGCCGCGCGTCGGCCAGCCGCTCCACAGCGGTGCAGCAAGCCCTGGGGTCAGGCGTAGCTGACCGGGAGGTGCTTGATGCCGTTCAGCCAGCCGGAGCGCAGCCGCACCGGGTCGCCGGCCCGGCGGATGCCCGGCATGGTGTCGGCGATCGCGCTGAAGATCAGCTCGATCTCCAGCCGGGCCAGGCTGGCGCCCAGGCAGAAGTGGGCGCCGCTGCCGCCGAAGCCCAGGTGCGGGTTGGGGCTCCGGCGGATGTCGAACCGTTCCGGGTGGTCGAACACCTCCTCGTCGAAGTTGGCCGACCGGTAGAACAGGCCCACCCGCTGCCCGGCCCGGATCTGCTGGCCGCCCAGCGTGGTGTCGGCGAGCGCGGTGCGCTGGAACACGGTCACCGGCGTGGCCCAGCGGATGATCTCGTCGGCCGCGGCGTCAGGCCGCTCGGCCCGGAAAAGCTCCCACTGGTCCGGGTGGTCGAAGAACGCGAGCATCCCGTGCGAGATCGCGTTGCGGGTGGTCTCGTTGCCGGCCACGGCCAGCAGGATCACGAAAAAGCCGAACTCGTCCGGCGAGAGCTGCCCGCCGTCTACCTCCGCGTGGACGAGCTTGGTCACGATGTCGTCCCTGGGGCACCGCCGCCGGTCCTCGGCCATCGCCATGCTGTACCCGATGAGCTCGGCCGCGGCTGCCGCCGGGTCGGCGGTGTACTCCGGGTCGTCGTAGCCCACCATGTCGTTCGACCAGTCGAAGACCTTGCGCCGGTCTTCCTGCGGCACGCCCAGCAGCTCGGCGATCGCCTGCAGCGGCAGCTCGCAGGCCACCTCGGAGACGAAGTCGCCGCTACCCCGGGCCAGGGCGGCCGCCGCGATCTGCTCCGACCGGGCCGTCAGGGTCTCGCGCAGGCTGCCGATGGCGCGGGGGGTGAAGCCGCGCGAGACGATCCCGCGCAGCTTGGTGTGCTGCGGCGGGTCGATGTTGAGCATGACAAACCGCTGCAGCTCGATCTGGTCCCGGGTGGCGCCGTCCTGATGGCGGATGATCGCGGTGTTCTCCCAGGTGGAGTACGTGTCACTGTCCCGGGAGACCGCGACGACGTCCGCGTGCCTGGTGACCACCCAGTAGCCCTCGTCGTCGAAGCCGCCGACCCCGCGCGGCTGCGGGTTCCACCACACCGGCGCGGCGCGCCGCAACTCGGCTAGCTCCTGGGCCGGCACCCGCTCGGCGTACAGGTCAGGATCGGTGAAGTCGAAACCCGGCGGGATGTCCGGCTCGGCCACGGCTGCCTCCACCTTCCGCTAACACAATCTTGCGGAGCTTGCTCCGCGCGGGGGGTTGAAGGGGGGTCGTCCCCCCTTGGCCCAACAGAGTATTCCGGTAGCATAACTGCAACGTGTTCTAGTTTTGAAGGGGGAACTGCGGTGGGCGCTGCGGTGATCGTGGAAGCCGTCCGGACCCCGATCGGCAGGCGCGGCGGCGTGCTCTCGGGCCTGCACGCCACGGAGATCCTGGGCGCCGCGCAGCGCGCGCTGCTGGACCGGGCGGGCCTCGAGCCCGATGAAGTTGACCAGGTCGCCGGCGGCTGCGTAACCCAGGCGGGCGAGCAGTCGAACAACGTCACCCGGCTGGCCTGGCTGCACGCGGGGCTCCCGCACACGACCGGCGGCCAGACCCTCGACGCGCAGTGCGGCTCGGCGCAGCAGGCGGTTCACCTGGTCGCCGGGCTCATCGCGGCGGGCGCCATCGACGCGGGCGTTGCCTGCGGGGTTGAGGCGATGAGCCGGGTGCCGCTGGGGTCCAACGTCGGAACGGGGGTGGGGACGCCCAAGCCGGACTCCTGGGCCATCGACATGCCGAACCAGTTCCAGGCCGCGGAGCGGATCGCGCAGCGGCGCGGGCTTTCCCGCGACGATATCGACCAGTTCGGGCTGCGCTCGCAGACGCTCGCCCAGGCGGCCTGGGCCCAGGGCCGGTTCGACCGGGAGATCGTGCCGGTCAAGGCGCCGGTGCTGGACGCACAGCGCCAGCCAACCGGCGAGACGCGGACGGTCGAGCGTGACCAGGGGCTGCGCGAGACCAGCCTGGAGGCGCTGGCCGGGCTCCGCCCGGTGCTCGACGGGGGTCTGCACACGGCGGGCACGTCCTCGCAGATCTCCGACGGCGCCGCCGCGGTGCTGCTGCTCGATGCAGACCGGGCGCGTGCCCTCGGCCTGCGGCCGCGGGCGCGGATCATCGCCCAGTGCCTGATCGGCGCCGAGCCCTACTACCACCTGGACGGGCCCGTGCAGGCCACCGAGCGGGTGCTGACGCGCGGCGGCATGACGATCCGCGACATCGACATGTTCGAGGTCAACGAGGCGTTCGCGTCGGTCGTGCTGTCCTGGATGAGCGTGCACCGGCCCGACCCGGACCGGGTCAACGTCAACGGCGGCGCGATCGCGCTCGGCCACCCGGTGGGCAGCACGGGCGCCCGGCTGATCACCACCGCGCTGCACGAGCTTGAGCGGCGCGACGCGAGCACCGCGCTGATCACCATGTGCGCCGGCGGCGCCATGTCCACCGCGACGATCATCGAGCGCATCTAGCGGCACATGTCCCCGTGATGTTCGGAACCGGGGGCCTCCGGACGATGATCTGGTGTGGGGACTTCGCCGGAGTCGTCGGCCGCCGAGCCGCTCGCGGCCATCTACCACCGCGCGCTGCCGCAGGTCTACGGTTACCTCCTGCCACGGTGCGGCAGCACGGTGGTGGCCGAGGACCTGACCGCGGAGACGTTCATGGCCGCGGTGGCCGCGGTCCGACGAGGCCGGGTCCGGGCGCCTGAGGTGACGGTGGCGTGGCTGGTGGGGGTGGCCCGGCACAAGCTGGCCGACCACTGGCGGCGCTCGGCGCGGGAGCAGCGCGGCATGGCCGCCGTGGCGGTGCTGGCGGAGGAGGCGGCCGACCCGTGGGACGAGCACCTGGACGTCCAGGTCGCGCACGCGGCCCTGGCCCGCCTGCCCGGGCCGCAGCGGGCGGCGCTGACGCTGCGCTACCTGGATGGGCTGCCGGTGGCCGAGGTAGCGGCGGGCCTGGGCCGCAGCGTGCGTGCCACCGAGACCCTCCTGGTCCGGGCGCGGGCCGCGCTGCGTCACGTCTACCGGGAGGAGGGCAGCCGGGATGCCTGATCCGCTCGACGCCCTGCGCCTGCCGGTCGTTCCGGTCGAGCCGAGGCCGGCGTTCGCGGCGGCCCTGCTGCGTCGGATCAGCGGCGCCGGGGAGGCCGCGGCGGGCCAGCCGGCCACGGTCCGCTACTTCGTGACCGATCTCGACGCCGCGGTCACGTTCTACCGGGACCTGCTGGGATTCGAGGAGGAACTGCGCTCCCCACCGGTGTTCGCCATGCTGTACCGCGGCGACCTGCGGCTGCTGCTCAGCGTGCCCGGCCGCGCGGGCGGCGGTGACGTCCTGCCTGACGGGAGCGTGCCCGCGCCGGGCGGCTGGAACCGGATCGCGCTGCGGGTCCCCGACCTGGACTCGGCGGTAGCGTACCTGCGCCGCCGGGGTGCCCGCTTCCGGACCGGCATCATCGCCGGCGTCGCCGTCCGGCAGGCCCTGCTCCACGACCCGGCCGGAAACCTGGTGGAGCTGTTCGAGCCGGCCGCCGGCTACCACGAAAGAACACCGGAGACGGCGAGCTGAGCCCGCCGCCCGAGAGAGGAAGCTGCCATGGCCACCGTGCGCTACATCGTCAACGACGTCGACGCGTCGCTCGCGTTCTACCGCGAGCACCTCGCGTTCCGGGAGGTGATGCACCCCGCCCCCGAGTTCGCCCTGCTGGTCCGCGACGACCTGCGGCTCGCCATCGTCTCTCCGGTCGACGCCGGCCACCCCGGCGGGGGCTCGCGGCCCATGCCCGATGGCACGAGGCAGGAACCCGGCGGGTGGAACCGGTTTGCCCTGGAAGTTGATGACCTCGACGGTATGGTGGACCGGCTCGTCACGGCGGGCGTGACCTTCCGCAGCGGAATCATCGACGGCGTCGGCGGCAGGCAGGCGCTGGTGCAAGACCCTTCGGGAAACCTGGTCGAGCTGTTCCAGCCGACCATTCCGCAGGCCCGCGAGCGCGCCGCGTTCCAGCGGCCCTGAATGCTAATGCCGGCGCGTGGCTCGGAGAGCCTGACCGTGCGCCGCGGACATTTGACCGTCCGCCGGCCTCGGTCTCATGCCCGTTGGCGCGGGCTTGACCGACAGCACGGCCCACACGACCTTTCCCGTGTCGCACGGTGTGGTGTAGCCCCATGCGTCGGCGAGCCGGCCGATGACGCGGAGCCCGCGGCCGGTCTCGGCCAGGCTGCCGGGCTCTTTGAGGACCGGAGGGTCCTGGCTGGGGTCCGCGACCGCGCACAGCACACAGGGTCCGGGCTGGAGCAGGCCGAGCCGGACCGGGCACCGGACGCAGGGTTCGCCAGGACCGGGCAGCGCGTGCCGCAGCGCGTTGGTCAGCAGTTCCGACACGACGAGCGCAATATCGTCCCAGCGATCCGCGACGCCCCACCGCTGCAGCGTGGCGATGGCGAATCCGCGTGCTTCGCGGACAGCCCGGGCATCCGGGCCAGGCGTGCGGACGGCGACCCGCGGGAAGCACGTCCAGCCGGCGGGGCCAGGCTGGGGGGATGGCCAGTTCCCGCTGGCCATGGCGGCCATTTCAACAGCTGGCGCCAGCCAGCTGCCGCCACCAGCTAAGCCGACCGCGTGACGTAACGGGTGTGCTGTCATGGCCGTCCGATCAACCGCGTCGCAGCAGGGGAACAGGCACGGATATAAGCATCCTCTCGCATGCACGTGGCGATTGCAACCAGCTTCTGCACAAACTGCTGCACTGCTTGGATGCAACATTCTTTTGCAAGAAGCTTATGCATTTGCATCTGCTCTGTTAGGATGTGCTGTGCAAGCCGCCATTGCCGTACCGCCGCGCGTGCTGCACGCGGTCCGATCCCTTCCTCCGAACCAGGGAGACAACGATGCAGGTCACTAACGGCATCCCTGCCGATCACCTGCCCATGGCACGCTGGCGCAAGAGCCGCGTCAGCAACCCCACGGGGAGCTGCGTCGAGGTCGCCGAGCTGCCCGACGGCGTGATCGCTATACGGAACTCCCGGCACCCGTCCGGGCCGGCCTTGATCTACACGCGCGCCGAGGTCGCGGCGTTCCTGGCCGGAGTGAAGAACGGCGAGTTCGATCACCTGCGCTCGGGCGGCGTTGTGTAGTTATCTGACATCACAGGGAATGGCGCACTGACGGCTGCGGCAATGCGCTGATATCGTGCTGTCTGCGCCCCGCATGGTTGGCTTGGCGGCATGATGGGCGTGGTGACTGCTCGGCGTGGGGGCGGGCACTGAGCGCAGATCCCGTCGGGTCTCGGAGCCAGGATGAGCACGGTTGAGCCGGACGGCCAGCCGCCTGACGACGCCCTGGGCCCGACGGTGTCGCGCATGATGCTGGGGAGCCAGCTCCACCGATTCCGCGAGGCCGCCGGCGTCACGCCGGACCGTGCCGGGTATGAGATCCGGGCTTCCCGCTCCAAGATCAGCCGCATGGAGAACGGCCGGGTGGGCTTCAAGGAGCGGGACGTTGCCGACCTGCTCTCCCTGTACGGCATCACCGATGAGCACGTGCGCGCTGCCATGCTGTCGCTCGCCCGGCAGGCCAACTCCCCAGGCTGGTGGTCTAAGTACGGCGATGTCCTGGCCGACTGGTTCGAGGCGTATCTGGGCCTGGAGGCAGCGGCCTCGGTCATCCGTACCTTCGAATTGCAGTTCGTGCACGGCCTGTTCCAGACCGAGGACTACGCCCGCGCCGTCACCAGGCTCGGTTACCGGGCCGCACCGGCCGAGGAGATCGAACGGCGGGTGAGCCTGCGGCTCAAGCGCCAGGACGCGCTCATGCGCCCGCACCCGCCGCAGGTGTGGTCGATCCTCGACGAGGGGGCGCTGCGGCGCCCAGTGGGTGGCCACGCGGTGATGCGCGCCCAGCTGAACCGGCTCATCGAGGTCGCCGAGCTGCACCATGTCACCGTTCAGGTGGTGCCGTTCGGCCGTGGCGGGCACGCGGCCGCTGGCGGGTCATTCACCGTGCTGCGCTTTGCCGAGGCTGATATGCCGGACGTTGTTTACATTGAGCAGCTCACCAGCGCCCTCTACCTGGATAAGCAAGAGGACGTCGTCCATTACATGGAGGTTGTGAACCATCTCAGCACCGAGGCCCTGCCCCCCGCCGAAACCAAGCGCTTCCTGGCCGAGATGGTCAGGGAAACCTAGTGCCAAAGCTGGTTATCGTCCCCGATGGCTCGCCAGGCAGATAGCAGACCAGATAAATTAGCCCTCCTGGATCCCGGCAAAACACAATCCATTAAGGTTTCCCAGGTGACTGACGACCGCTCGGCAACCCCAGGCGGCCAGGGGCCTGAAGGACCCGATGCCACCGCCGGGATCGCTGTCGAGAATCGGTGCCGCATTCAGCCCAGGTCTGGAACTACTGGCTCGGCGGCAAGGACAATTATGCCATCGACCGCGCGGCCGACGATGAATAAGTCAAGGTGTACCCGGGTATCGTCGACGTCGCCCGCGCTGGCCGGATGTTCATTGCCCCGTGTCATGCCTTACCGGGGCGCTGCGGCGTGGATCCGTCAGTTCCTCGACGTCAGCACCGGGCGTGCCAGCCGCCGACAACGCCCACGAGACCGCTCAGCGCGCCGCCCCGAGTCGCGGATCGTCTAGCCAACCAGTAACGGCTGTCACGGTTTGTATCCCACGCCGCAGAATTCGTCCACATCGTGAATGACGCCGAGGTCCACGGGGTCAGGCCGCCACCGCGAAACCGAGACGATGCCGGGCTCCAGAAGCTCTAGGCCCTGAAAGAAACGACCGATCTCCTCGGGGCTGCGGAAGAGAATCTTGTTTTCGCTCGTCTCATTCCATAGCTGTTCAGCCCGGTCCGAAGCGGCGCCGTGGATAGCGTTGGTGGGGTGCGAGAAAACAAGATAGCTACCGGACGGCAGAGCATCGACCAGCCGCTTCACCACTGCGTATGCCTCGGCGTTGTCGGGGACGAAACAGATGATGCCCAGCAGCATAAGCACGACCGGTTTAGTGAAGTCCAGCGTCCGGGCTGCTTCCCGCAGGATCTTGTCCGTTTCCCGCACGTCGGCGTCGACGTAGTCGGTCGCCCCCTCCGGGGTGCCCACCAGCAGCGCCCGGGCATGCGCCAGGACGAGGGGATCGTTGTCGGCGTAGACGATCCGGCTCTCCGGGGCCGCCCGCTGGGCAACCTCATGGGTGTTGTTCGCGGTCGGCAGGCCAGTGCCGATGTCCAGGAATTGGCGGATCCCCTCCTCGGCGGCGAGGTATGTGACCACGCGATTCAGGAACGCCCGGATAGAGCGGGCCATGTTGCGCATGTCTGGGATGGCCTGAAGGATCTGGTCACCGATCTCGCGGTCGACCGGATAATAATCCTTGCCGCCCAGCCAATAGTTCCAGACCCGGGCAACGCTCGGCACTGAGCTGTCAACCCCGACCACTGGCCGCAGGCTAGAATCGGAAGGCTTTTCGGTCATGGAACCTCTCCTGCGGCGTATGGCTGATGTGGTCGCACGACATAGCCTAGACCAACGGCTCTGTCGTCAGCGTCCCGGTTCACGCCATTCAAGCCTGCCATCACGGTTCCGGGCAGTGTCGCACGGCCCGGGCACGCGATCAGCGGTCGCGGAGGACGGCGTTGATGGCGCTGGCGGTGGAGGCGGCCGGCGCGGCCTCCAGGCACAGCCTCTCCATCACGGCCGTGTAGTGGTCGACGGTCTCGCGCTTGTCCAGGTACAGGGCGCTGGTGAGCTGCTCCAGGTAGACCACGTCGGGCAGGTCGCGCTCGGCGAAGCGCAGGATGCTGAACGCGCCGCCGGCCGCGGCGTGCGCCCCGGCCCGGAAGGGGATGACCTGGATGGTCACGTTCGGGCGGTCGGCGGCCTCGAGGAGATGCTGGAGCTGGCGGCGCATGACGCCGGGGCGGCCGGCCGGGCGGCGCAGCACGGCCTCGTCGAGCACCGCCCACAAGTGCACCCGGCGAGGCTCGGCGAGCAGGGCCTGCCGGGCCATCCTCAGCCGCACCCGGCGGTCGATCTCCTCGGCCGGCGCGCCGTGATGACCGAGCATGGTCACCGCGCGGGCGTAGTCCTCGGTCTGCAGCAGTCCGGGCACGAACTGGACCTCATAGGCCCGGATGCTGGTCGCGGCCTCCTCCAGCCCGACGTAGGCCTCGAACCACGACGGCAGGACGTCGGAATAGTCGTGCCACCAGCCCCGGGCGTTAGCGCTGCGGGCGAGCTCCCGCAGCGCGTTGCGCTGCTGCTCGTCGGTCACGCCGTAGAACGTCAGCAGGTCCGCGATGTCGCGGTCCTTGAAGCTGACCCGGCCCGTCTCCAGCCGGCTCAGCTTGGACCCGGAGGCACGGATCACCTCCCCGGCCTCTTCCAGGGTGATCCCCTGCACCTCGCGCAGCCGCCGCAGCTGGGCGCCCAGCAGGATCCGCAGCGCGGTCGGCCCGCCGCCCACCGCCGCGGTCGTGCCGCGTACCCCGCTTGCCCCGTGACTCCCCGCTCCGACACCAGTACTACCTTCGGGCTGAGCCATGACCACGAGCGCCCTTCACCGGCCACCAGACCACCGCAGTGTCCCACGCCGCCCTGGGATGGCGCCAGGATTGCGGCCGCGTCGCTGCCCGCCCTACCCACCCCGCCCGCCCAGGGGCACCTGGTACCAGGCGCCCGGGTCTCCCGGACGGCCGCTGAAGTCGTAGCGCGATCCGTCCGCCGCCAGCGCGACCAGCGATATCGACGTCGTCCCCCAGATCCGACCCTCGCCCAGGTCGCGCCGGACGATCAGCGCCCGCGGGTCGGACGGGTCGAGGCCGTCGCCGTTCATCAGCGGCAGCCACGATCCCCACGCCTCCACCACCGGGGCGCCGGGGCCCGGCACCGGGCGTGCGGCGGCGCGGAGCCGCGGCAGGAAGTAGGCGATGCGAGCCAGTTCGTGATCGCGTCCCGGGGCGGCGGATCCTGGCTCATCCACGGCGGCCAGGTCGCTGTCCAGGCCGCTGTTGACCACGACGTGCAGCCCGGCGGTCAGCTCCCGGTCGGTGAGGCGGTCACCGTCCCAGCTCCACAGCATCGCGCCGCCCGGCTCCGCGCTCAGCAGGTGAAACGGGTCGAAGTCCGCCAGGTGGGCCCGGCCGGGCTTCCCCTCGACCGCGGCCTGCAGCGGCAGCACGCCCCGCGAGCGCCGCGTGCCGGACGGCGCCATCCGGCCACGGCCGTTGAGCACGCAGGCCACCCGCCTCGCCTCGGGGGCCAGCGCCAGCCACGTCCCGCCGGCCAGCAGGTCTCGGCCCCCGATCACCCCCAGGTAGTCCGGCCAGTGCCGCGCCGGGGGCTGCCAGGCACGGTCGACCAGCTCGTCGCGGACTCCGGCCAGCAGCACCGGCGCGCCGGGCTCGATGCTGAGGATCGCTGTGCACATGTCCTTATTTGAGCAGACCAATGAGCGAGCCGGAGAGGCGCGGCGCCGACTGGGGTGAGGAGAGGCGGAGGCGGCGAGGAACGAGCGACGAGGGAAGGAGGTGCCTCCGGGCGCCGGGGAGGCGAGCGGGATACACCGTCGTCATAACGCCCGCGCTGGACCCTGGCGACCCGCGCTGGACCCTGGCGACCCGCGCTGCCACGATGATCTGCGTCTGGCTAAGCACGACGGGAGGCGGTCACCGATGTCGCTCGAGGTCAAGCGGTTGCACCTGGCGAGCCTGCGCGGCCCCGACGGCCTGGAGTGGCCGGTGCACGGCTTCGTGGTCACCTATCCCGGCGGCGCGGTGCTGGTGGACACCGGGGTGGGCGGCCCCGACGAGGTGCTCAGCGACTGGCGCGTGGTCAACCGCTCGGTCGCCGACGCGCTGTCCGAGCTGGACATGACCCCGGGCGACATCGGGCTGGTGATCAACACTCACCTGCACTTCGACCACTGCGGCCAGAACGCCGTGTTCAAGCATGCCGCCTTCTACGTCCAGCGCGCGGAGGTGAGCCGCGCCCAGCGCGAGTCGCGGGAGCTGTACGACTGGTTCGACTTCATGAACGCGCGGTTCGAGCTGCTCGACGGGGACGCCGAGGTGCTGCCCGGCCTGAGCGTGATCACGACTCCCGGCCACACCGCCGGCCACCAGTGCGTGCTCGTCCGGTCGGACGACGCGGTGTCCGACGTGCTGATCGGGGACGCGGCCTACACGCCGCGGCTGTATCAGGGCCCGGCCGAGGGGAAGCTGCCGCCCGGGCAGGCCAGCGACCCGGCCGCATGGCGAGACTCGCTGCAGCGGATCCGGTCCACGGGCGCGGCGCAGGTGCACTTCTGCCACCACACGGACGTCATTCACGCCTGAAGGCGGTCCCTGGGCCGGACGTAGGAGAAGAGGAGGGTGACGGCCAGCCCCGCGACCATCGGTGTCCACCAGGCCCACTCGCCCCGCCACGTGGCCTGCGCGACGAAGGTGAGCGTGGAGGTGACGGCGGCGGTCGGGAGCAGGTGCGGCCATCTGCGCGCCGCTGGGATGAGCGCCACCGCCAGCACGGGCCAGATGTAGTAGGCGACCATCACGGGCTCGAACACCGAACGCAACGCCAGGGTCACGGCTACCCACCACACCACCCGCTGGAGGGTATCCGGGCTCAACGGGGCGCCCGGGAGCGCGCCACGCCACCGGCGCCCGGCGACCAGCGCGCACCCGCAGGCCGCCACGATCGCCAGGACCCGGGCGGGACCGGCCGCGACCGCCCCCCCGCTCAGGTGCGGGGCCAGAGAGTTCCACGGCGTGGGGTGGTCCACGGTCGGCCAGTTGGGCTGGCTGGTCACCGCGTGCATGGTGGCGCTCCAGTTCGCCACGGCCGCGGCGGCCAGCAGCACCGCGCTCGGCGCTGCCGCCCGGGCGAGATAGCCAGCCAGCCGCCTCGGCTCGACGAGCATCAGCATGACCGGCAGCGCGAGCAGCACCAGCGGCTGCACGGCGACCGCGGCCCCGGTCAGCCAGGCCGACCGCCCGGCCCGCCGCTCGGACAGGGCCAGGACCGCGTACAACAGCAGGCCCACGGCCACGGCGTCCTCCGGATGTCCCCAGAGCACCGAGACGTTCCACAGGGTCACCGCGCCGGCGGCCGCCAGCGCGGCGCGCTTGAGCAGGGTCACGCCCAGCCGCTCCGCGATCGCGTCCGCGGCGAACAGCGTTACGCACGACAGCGCGATCTGGTAGGGCCCGGCGAGCAGCCACACGGTCGGGTTGACGTTGTGCGGGCCAGGCACCTGCAGCGAGAGCCCGGCCGCGTTGATGATCGCGGCGACCGGGACCAGGATCACCGCCGCGCCGGGCAGGCTGACCAGCCCGGTGGGCTGGGTGTACAGGCCCGCGAGGTCCAGGCGCGCGAGCCGCTGGCCCGCGACCAGCGTCCCCCACAGGTCGTCGGGAAGCGTCCAGGTGGTTCGCCCGACGATGGCGGGTCCCCACCAGGTGGTGACGGCCATCCCGATCGCGACCAGGCACACGGTGGCGAGCACCGGGAACAGCCTCCGGACCGGCCACCGTCTGGGCGCGGGCGCCGGCGCGCCGACACCGGCGGGGGCGCTCGGGACTGCACCCGGCGCGGCCGGCGAGAACGTCACGGTCGGCTCCCCCTCATGCTGTGTTTCCCGCTCGCCTCCGGGGCGCCCTTGAGGCCCTCCGGCTCACTCATGCATCGCGCCTGCTCAGGACCACGCCGCCGAGCAGCAGCGCCCCGGCGGCCCAGGCGGCCAGCACGCCCAGGCCCGCCCACGGGCTGATCGGCAGGTCGCGCAGCCCGGTGGTGGCCTGGATGGCCAGGCCCGCGGTCATCGGCCCGATCTGCTCCAGGTGCCGGTACCAGTTCTGGCTGGCCGCGACGGCGGCCACGATCGGGAACAGGTACAGCAGGGCGAGCACCGCCCCGATGGCGACCGCTGAGTCCCGCACGGCGGCCGCGGCGCCGAGGCTGAGCAGCCCGACGAGCGCGAGGTACAGGACCGACCCGGCCGCGGCGCGCAGCACGGGGCCGTGAGCCAGCGACTCCAGCGGGAACCCGTTGGCCGGGGTGAAGCCGTGGCCGGGCAGGATGAGCCGCCCGGCGAGCACGGACCCGGCGCCCCCGGCCGTGCCGGCCGCCAGCACCAGGCCGGTCAGGATGGCGGCCTTGGCGGCCAGCACCACGGAGCGGCGGGGTATCGCGGTCAGCGTGGTGCGGATCATGCCGGTGCTGTACTCGGCGCCTACCATCAGCACGGCGAGGATCGCGACGAGGCCCTGGCCGACCTGGACGCCGGTGAGGCTGAGCTTCGTGACGTCAACCGGGCAGCCGGCCCCG
>DASYXX010000032.1:0-5857 GCA_035934395.1 Streptosporangiaceae bacterium | reverse complement strand
GTCGAGAAGAGCCAGCTCGAGCAGCGCCGCGACGCGGACATCGAGGCCCGGCAGTCCAAGCTGGAGAAGGACCTGGCCGAGCTCGAGGCGGCCGGCGCCAAGGGCGACGCGCGCCGCAAGGTGCGGGAGAGCGCCGACCGGGAGTGCCGGCAGATCCGCGACCGCGCGGGCCGCGAGATCGACCGGATCGAGGAGGTCTGGAACAGGTTCCGCGGGCTCAAGGTCCAGGACCTGGAGGGCGACGAGCTCCTCTACCGCGAGATGCGCGACCGGTTCGGCCGCTACTTCCGCGGCGGCATGGGCGCCCAGGCGATCCAGGAGCGGGTCGGCAGCTTCGACCTCGAGGCCGAGGCGGCGAACCTGCGGGAGACCATCCGCACCGGCAAGGGCCAGCGCAAGGCCCGCGCGCTGAAGCGGCTCAAGGTCGTCTCCGCGTTCCTCAACACCACCAACAGCCCGCTGGGCATGGTGCTCGACTGCATCCCGGTGATCCCGCCGGACCTGCGGCCGATGGTGCAGCTCGACGGCGGCCGGTTCGCGACCTCCGACCTGAACGACCTGTACCGCCGGGTCATCAACCGGAACAACCGGCTGAAGAGGCTGCTTGACCTCGGCGCGCCCGAGATCATCGTCAACAACGAGAAGCGGATGCTGCAGGAGGCCGTGGACTCGCTGTTCGACAACGGGCGCCGCGGCCGCCCGGTGACCGGGCCGGGCAACCGCCCGCTGAAGTCGCTGTCCGACATGCTCAAGGGCAAGCAGGGCCGGTTCCGGCAGAACCTGCTTGGCAAGCGCGTCGACTACTCCGGCCGCTCGGTCATCGTGGTCGGCCCGCAGCTCAAGCTGCACCAGTGCGGCCTGCCCAAGGAGATGGCGGTCGAGCTGTTCAAGCCGTTCGTGATGAAGCGGCTGGTCGACCTCAGCCACGCGCAGAACATCAAGTCCGCCAAGCGGATGGTGGAGCGCGCCAAGTCGGTGGTGTGGGACGTGCTCGAGGAGGTCATCACCGAGCACCCGGTGCTGCTCAACCGCGCGCCGACGCTGCACCGGCTGGGCATCCAGGCGTTCGAGCCGCAGCTGGTGGAGGGCAAGGCGATCCAGATCCACCCGCTGGTCTGCACCGCGTTCAACGCCGACTTCGACGGCGACCAGATGGCGGTGCACGTCCCGCTGTCGGCGGAGGCGCAGGCCGAGGCCCGGATCCTGATGCTGTCCACCAACAACATCCTCAAGCCCGCCGACGGCAAGCCGGTGACCATGCCCACCCAGGACATGGTGATCGGGATCTACTGCCTGACGCGGGAGGCCCCGGAGGCCCAGGGGACCGGCAGGTCGTTCTCCAGCCTGGCCGAGGCGCTGATGGCCTACGACCGCGGCGAGCTGCACCTGCAGGCGAAGATCGACGTGCGGCTGCGGAACACCGCCCCGCCGTTCGGGTACACGCCGCCCGAGGGCTGGTCGGAGGGCCGGCCGCTGCGGCTGACCACCACCCTGGGCCGGTGCCTGTTCAACGAGACGCTGCCGGACAACTACCCGTTCGTGAACTACGAGGTGGGCAAGAAGCAGCTCTCGACGATCGTCAACGAGCTCGCCGAGCGGTACCCGAAGGTGGAGGTCGCGGCCGCGCTCGACGCGCTCAAGGACGCGGGCTTCCACTGGGCAACCAGGGCCGGGGTCACGATCGCGATCGAGGACGTGGTCGCGCCGCCGAACAAGGCGGCGATCCTGGAGACCTACGAGAAGCGTGCCGACAAGGTGCAGCGGGAGTACGACCGGGGCCTGATCACCGACGATGAGCGCCGTCAGGAGCTGATCGAGATCTGGACCCACGCGACCGCCGACGTGGCACAGGACATGGAGGCCGCGTTCCCGGAGACCAACCCGGTGTGGATGATGGTCAACTCCGGGGCCCGCGGCAACCCGATGCAGGTCCGGCAGATCGCGGGCATGCGCGGCCTGGTCTCCAACCCGAAGGGCGAGACCATCCCGCGGCCGATCACGTCCAGCTTCCGCGAGGGGCTGACCGTGGTCGAGTACTTCATCTCCACGCACGGCGCCCGCAAGGGCCTTGCGGACACCGCACTGCGCACCGCCGACTCCGGGTACCTGACCCGGCGCCTGGTCGACGTGGCGCAGGACGTGATCGTCCGCGAGGAGGACTGCGGCACCGACCGGTCGATCTCCATGCGGATCGCCGAGAAGGACGCCGCGGGCAACCTGCGCAAGCTGCCCAACATCGAGAACACCGGCACCGGCCGGACGCTGTCTGAGGACGTCGAGGACGCCGACGGCAACGTCCTCGCCACCGCGGGCTCGGACATGACCGAGACCATGATCGACCAGATCGTGGCGGCGGGCGTCGGCGCGGTCCGCACCTACAGCGTCCTGGTCTGCCAGGCCAAGTTCGGCGTCTGCGCCAAGTGCTACGGCCGGTCGCTGGCCACGGGCAAGCGGGTGGACGTCGGCGAGGCGGTCGGCATCATCGCCGCCCAGTCGATCGGCGAGCCCGGCACCCAGCTGACCATGCGGACCTTCCACACCGGCGGTGTGGCGGGCCTGGACATCACCCACGGCCTGCCGCGCATCCAGGAGCTGTTCGAGGCCAGGATCCCCAAGGGCCTGGCGCCGATCAGCGAGGTCGAGGGCCGGGTCAGGATCGACGAGCAGGACAAGACCCGCAAGATCATCGTGACGCCGGACGACGGCTCGGAGGAGATCGCCTACCAGGTCTCGATGCGGTCCCGGCTGCTGGTCTCCGACGGCGACCGCGTCACGGTCGGCCAGCAGCTCATCCAGGGCGCGGTCAACCCGCACGAGGTGCTGCGGATCCTGGGCTCGCGTGAGGTGCAGCTGCACCTGGTGCACGAGGTCCAGGAGGTGTACCGGTCGCAGGGCGTGTCGATCCACGACAAGCACATCGAGATCATCATCCGGCAGATGCTCAAGCGGGTGAACGTGATCGAGTCCGGCGACACCGAACTGCTGCCCGGCGAGCTGGTCGAGCGGCCCAGGTTCGAGGAGGTCAACCGGGCCGTCGTGGAAAGCGGCGGCACCCCGGCGGCAGGCCGTCCGCAGCTCATGGGCATCACGAAGGCGTCGCTGGCCACGGAGTCGTGGCTGTCGGCCGCCTCGTTCCAGGAGACCACCCGGGTGCTCACCGACGCGGCGATCCACGCCAGGTCGGACTCCCTGGTCGGCCTCAAGGAGAACGTGATCATCGGCAAGCTCATCCCGGCCGGCACCGGGATGCAGCGGTACCGCTCGCTGCGCGTGGAGCCGACCGAGGAGGCGCGGTCCTCGCTATACCCGGGAGGGGGCTACAGCGGCGACGGCTACGGCACGGACGGCTACGGCACCGCCGGCGACGGCGTGCCCCGTCCGCCATTCGGCCAGGGTCCCGCCCAGACCGGCGCGGCGATCCCGCTGGAGGAGTACGACTTCGGCGCCTACAACCGGTAGCACCAAGCCGCAGGAGGCCTGCCGGCCAGGTTGCCGGCGGGCCTCCGCGCGCCGCGCCGCGTGGCGCCGCGGCGGGCAGCCGGGACGCGAGAGGGACGAGGCCAATGCGGCCCCGCCGGGAATCAGCGTGGGCTACAGTTGGTTAACAGAGGAGCACGAACTACCACTTCGCTTTGACGCTCGCGCCAGGCGTTAGGTAATCTTGCTCTCCGTGCCCGTGACTAGCGGGTGCGGCACGTCTGTGGACTGTGATCCCGGTAGCTGGAAGGCCGCCGATCGCGTGGGCCAGACGTGCGGAGGACTTTCCCCTTATCGTCGTCGGGGCTCGGCTACGGGCCCGGGTGCGCCGCGAGTGCGGTGACACGCCCGACCGCGGGGGCCGGGCAGGCGAGGAAACCCGCAGGTCAGAGTACGTGCAGTGAAGGACGGTCACGCCGTAGGCGAGGCCAGGAGATACCGCGCCACGCGCGCAGAGAAGATGGAGACGCGTTGCCCACGATCCAGCAGCTGGTCCGCAAGGGCCGGCAGGACAAGGTAGCCAAGAACAAGACTCCGGCGCTCAAGGCCAGCCCGCAGCGCCGCGGGGTCTGCACGCGCGTCTACACCACCACGCCGAAGAAGCCGAACTCGGCGCTCCGCAAGGTGGCGCGGGTCAGGCTCACCAGCCACATCGAGGTGACGGCCTACATTCCCGGCGTGGGCCACAACCTCCAGGAGCACTCGATCGTACTGGTCCGTGGCGGGCGGGTGCGGGACCTTCCCGGCGTGCGCTACAAGGTCATCCGCGGCTCGCTGGACACCCAGGGCGTGCGCAACCGCAAGCAGGCACGCAGCCGCTACGGCGCCAAGAAGGAGAAGAGCTGACATGCCGCGCAAGGGCCCCGCGACCAAGCGCCAGCTGGTCACCGACCCCGTTTACGGCTCGCCGCTGGTCACCGCGCTGGTGAACAAGGTGCTGCGCCAGGGCAAGCGGTCGCTCGCCGAGCGCATCGTCTACGGCGCGCTCGAGGGCGCCAAGGACAAGACCGGCAACGACCCGGTGGTGACGCTCAAGCGCGCCCTGGACAACGTCAAGCCCACCCTCGAGGTGAAGAGCAGGCGGGTCGGCGGCGCCACCTACCAGGTGCCGATGGAGGTCAAGGCCTCGCGCAGCACCACGCTGGCGCTGCGCTGGCTGGTCACCTACTCGCGGCAGCGCCGGGAGAAGACCATGACCGAGCGGCTGATGAACGAGCTGCTCGACGCCAGCAACGGCCTCGGGGCGAGCGTCAAGCGCCGCGAGGACACCCACAAGATGGCCGAGTCCAACAAGGCCTTCGCGCACTACCGCTGGTAGCGCGCGAAAAGCACAAGAACTTCTGATAACGCAACAACCCCAGCAGGGAGGAAGGATCCGAGCAGTGGCCGCCACCCAGACCGCCGAACTCGCCAAGGTCCGCAACATCGGGATCATGGCGCACATCGACGCGGGCAAAACCACGACCACCGAGCGGATCCTGTTCTACACCGGCATCAATTACAAGATCGGTGAGGTCCACGAGGGCGCCGCCACGATGGACTGGATGGAGCAGGAGCAGGAGCGCGGCATCACGATCACGTCGGCCGCGACGACCGCCATGTGGCGTGATCACACGATCAACCTGATCGACACACCCGGTCACGTGGACTTCACCGTCGAGGTGGAGCGGTCGCTGCGGGTGCTCGACGGCGCGGTCGCCGTGTTCGACGGCGTCGCGGGCGTGGAGCCGCAGTCCGAGACCGTGTGGCGGCAGGCGGACCGGTACGGCGTCCCGCGGATCTGCTTCGTGAACAAGATGGACCGGGTGGGCGCGGAGTTCCACCGCTGCGTCGAGATGATCTCCGACCGGCTCGGCGCCACGCCGCTGGTGATCCAGCTGCCGTGGGGCGTCGAGGCGGACTTCCGCGGCGTGATCGACCTGGTGAAGATGCGCGCGCTGCTGTGGCCCACAGAGGGCAAGGGCGACGCCTACGATGTGGTCGCGATCCCCGACCACTACCGGGAGGCGGCCCGCGAGTGGCGGGACGCCCTGGTGGAGACCATCTCCGAGAACGACGAGGAGATGCTGGAGCTGTACCTCGACGGCACCGAGCCGACCGAGGAGCAGCTGATCGCGGCGATCCGCCGGGCCACGATCGCGGGCGCGGTCACCCCGGTGCTGTGCGGCAGCGCGTTCAAGAACAAGGGCGTGCAGCCGATGCTCGACGCGGTGGTGGATTACTTGCCGTCGCCGCTGGACGTGCCGCCCGCGGTCGGGCACGCGCCCGGCAAGGAGGACGTGGAGGTCGTCCGCACCGCCAGCACCGACGAGCCGTTCGCGGCGCTGGCGTTCAAGATCGCCACGCACCCGTTCTTCGGCAAGCTGACCTACATCCGCGT
>DASYXX010000027.1:0-3516 GCA_035934395.1 Streptosporangiaceae bacterium | reverse complement strand
GCGTCCCGGCCGGGATACGTCACCCGTTCCTGCTGGCCAGCCTGGCCGTCATCGCGTCCTGGTCCCTCGGCGGCCTGTTCTTCTCGCTCGGCCCGGGGCTGTCCGTGGAGCTCTTCAGGAGCAGCAGCGTGCTCGTCGCGGGCATCGGCGCGGTCGCGCTGGCGCTGGCCGGCGCGCTCTCGCAGATGATCTTCCACCGCGCTGCGCCGTGGATCGGCGCGGCCGCCGGCTCGGCCGCCCTCGCGGCCGGGACGATGCTGATCGTGGCGGCCGCCGCGACCGGGTCGGGCGCGGCCTACCTCGCGGGCTCGGTCGTCGGCGGAGCGGGCTTCGGCGTCGCGTTCCTGGGCGGCCTGCGCCAGCTCGTGGCCGTGATCCCGCACCAGCACCGCGCCGCCGTCATGTCGGCGTTCTACGTCGTCGCCTACGCCTCGCTGTCGCTGCCCGCCGTCCTGGCCGGCCTCGTCGTGACCCATCTGGGGCTGCACGTGACGTTCGAGACCTTCGGCAGCATCGTCGCGGTCGTCGCGCTGGCCATGGCCATCGAAGCCTGGCGCACCCGTCCCGGCCGCCTGCGCGCGCGAGTCAGAGGGTGAGCTGGTAGAAGCGGAGGGTTCCCGCGTCGACCGGGAGGACCGCCACGCCGCGGAAGCCGGCCTGCTCGGCGTAACGCCGCAGCGTGCCGGGGCGCATCACGGCCCCCGTGGCCGCGGTGCCGGGATCACCCATGACGCCGGGCAGGCACGACACGACGCTCCAGCCGTAGTGGTAGCGCTCGAGCAAGGAGGCCGGGGCGCGGAACTCGTCCTCGACCAGCTCATCCGCGATGATTACCGAGCCTTCGGGCCTGAGCATGTGCCGCGCCGCCCGCAGCGCATCGGCCGGACGGGCCATGTCGTGCAGCCCCTCGAGGATCGTCACCAGGTCGAAGCGGCTGGACGCGGCCAGGCCGGAGGCGTCCGTGACGGCGAACGTGACCCGGCCGGACACACCGGCCCGCTCGGCGTTGCGGCGGGCGGCAGCGATCACGTCGGGGTCCAGGTCGAATCCGTCGACCCTGATCAGGGGGTAGGCCTGCGCCATCGCGATGCTCGACCAGCCCGCGCCGCATGCCAGGTCGGCCACGCACGCGGGAGGCTCGCCGCGCAGCCGCCGGTCCACATCGGGGATGCCCGGCAGCCACCGCGTGCCGAGCAGGTTCAGGTACAGGGCCCGGTTGTAATCCGGCCTGCCTTCGGGCGGCCAGGGCAGCGGCGGCGGCGCGGTCCCAGTGCGGAATGCCTCCACGAGCTGCGGCAGGAACCGCCCGGCGCGCACGATCTCGACCCCGTTGAACGCCCGGTAGCGGACATCCTCGGGGTCGGCCAGGACCGGCGCGTGGTCCGGCGGCAGCCGGTACCGGCGCGACGTGGGGCCGGCGGACGGGTCGTCGACCTCGAGCAGACCGCTGGCCGCATGGTGCTCGAGCCATTCCCGGATGTAGCGCTCGTCGGTGCCGGTCCGCGAGGCCAGCTCCGACGAGGTCGCGGGTCCGCCGGAGTCGAGCGCCCGGTACAGGCCCAGCCGCTCGCCCAGGTAGACGGTGTAGAGCTCCAGCGCTGCGACCATGTCCCGGAACAGCCGCTCCGCCAGCACCTTCGTTGGATCGGCCGGGCCGCCCGGCCCGCTGTCGGTTGCCATGCGGCTCAAGGTACCGTCGGCACCGGATCGGCTGGTCGCCCGATGCGCCGCAGGTCCGCGACCTCGGCCGGGCTGAGCCGGCCGAGCAGGCCGATCGCCGCGCAGTCGGCCCGGACCTGCTCCGGGCTGGTGGCGCCGAACAGCACGCTGGTGACGGCCGGGTTGGTGAACGGGAAGGCCAGCGCCAGCGCGGCCGCGGTCGTGCCCAGCCGGGCGGCCAGGCCCGCGAGCTCCCGCGCGGCGGCGACGGCCGCGGCGGACCGGGGATCGTCCAGCGTCCCTGCCGCTCTTCCCGCCGCGGGACCGGACAGGTACTTGCCCGTCAGCACCCCGCCGGCCAGGCAGAACGAGGCGATCACCCCCGCTCCCGACGCGCTCAGGGCAGCGGTCATGGCGGGATCCTCCACCCAGGACCGGCGCACCAGGCTGTACGGCAGCTGGACGGCGCAGGGCGGGCCCACGCCGAGGCGTGCCGCGTCGGCGCAAGCCTGGGCGGCGAGATCGGCGGGCCAGTTCACCAGGCCCCACGCGCGGGCCTTCCCGGAGGCGACGAGCCCGCCGACGGCAGCCACCGAGTCGGCGATGGCCATCCCCCGTGGCGGCGGGTTCGCGTAGATCAGGTCCACGTAGTCGAAGCCCATCCGCCGCAGGGACTCGTCCAGCTCCGCCGCGGCGCTCTGCTCCGGCCAGAACTCCCACCACAGCTTGTTCGCCACCACCGCCTCGTCCCGCCGCACACCCGCGTAGCGGAACAGCTCCCCGAACACCACCTCCGAATACCCGGTCGGGATCGGGGCCGTGCCGGTCTCGTCGTCGTAGCGGGCGTCGTCGAAGAAGTTGATGCCCTCCTCGCGGGCCGCCCGCATGATGGCGACCCCCGTCTCGGACGGCAGCCGCTCGTAGGTGCGCCACGAGCCGAGCGACATAGCCGACACCTCGATACCCGCCGCGCCCAGCGGCCGCGGGCGCAGGGAAGCGGCGTTCACTCTGGCTCCGGGCGGCAGCCACGCCGGGCGTGAACGTCCCCGGCGACGAAGATCAGCGCCAGCATGGCCGCGCCGACCGAGTCGCGCTTCCCGATGGAGCGCATGCTCGCCAGGCTGGCTGCGACGTCGAGCGAGTCACTGGCCAGGGCCGATGCGGTCCAGCGGCGTACGTCGGCGATCTCGCCCGACCGTGCCGCGGCCACGGCGCCCGCGCCCAGCACCAGGTCCCTGATGCCGATGGTGCGCATGAGCAGCATGCTGGCGCCGGTCGGCTGGTCCTGGCCGGCCAGCCGCATCGGCACCCCCGGCGCCGCGATGAGCGCGACGCCCACGGCGGCCCGCAGCCACCCCATGGTCTCGTAGCTGGCGATCGACACGTTGGCAGCCTACCGAGGGGGTCCTGGCGCATGCTGTGGCTGCCTGGCCCGGCCAGATGCAAGGCCTGCGGGCCGGGCGGCCCAGCTGGGCCTGGTGGCGGCGGCCGGGCTAGGGTCGTACCAGCCCCCTGCCCGCTGCGCGGGTTCGACATCGACCGGTTGGACGGCCCATGAACGTGCACGACTTCAGCGTGAAGACCGCCGAGGGCGGTACCCAGGACCTGCGGGACTACGCGGGCCAGATGCTGCTGATCGTCAACGTCGCCAGCAAGTGCGGCCTGACCCCGCAGTACGAGGGCCTGGAAGCCCTGCACCGGGACATCAGCGACCGCGGCCTGCAGATCCTCGGCTTCCCGTGCAACCAGTTCGGCGAGCAGGAGCCGGGCACCGACGCCGAGATCCAGGAGTTCTGCAGCACCAACTACGACGTCACCTTCCCCGTCTTCAGCAAGATCGACGTGAACGGCAGCGAG
>DASYXX010000013.1:0-5904 GCA_035934395.1 Streptosporangiaceae bacterium | reverse complement strand
GACGCGCCGCGGCTGCACGAGCTGTCGGTCCGCACCCATCAGTTCAACACGACCGGCGAGGCCGTGGCCGAGGCGGAGCTGCGCGCGTTCATCGCGTCCCCGGCGCACCAGGTCACGACCGTGCGGCTGTCCGACAGGTTCGGCGACGACGGCCTGGTCGGCGGCTGTGTCTCCCACAGAGGCCCTGGTCCCGGCTGGACGGTGACGCTGCTCATGATGTCGTGCCGGGCGATGGGCCGCGGCGTCATCGAGGCGCTCCTGGCCTGGCTGGCGCGGTCGGCGGCGCGGGACGGGGCGCAGGAGCTGGTCGTCCCCTGCCTCGTCACTCCGCGCAATGTGCCGCTCCGGCTCGCGCTCGCCGCGTCGGGCTTCCGTGCCCCCGAGGATGCGGGCAAGGCGGAGCGCCCGCACGTGGCCCGGTTCGCCCGGACCCTGTCCGGCCCGCCGCCCCCGCTGCCCGGCTGGGTGACCGCGCCGGGCGAGCCGTGAGCGCCGCGGGCGTCGTCGGCGAGCTGCGCCAGATCCTGGTTCAGGCGACGGGACGCGAGGAGCTGCTGGCCACGAGCGATCAGACGCCCCTGTTCGGCGCGGGCGTGGGACTCGACTCGCTGTCCGGCGTCATGCTCCTGCGTGAGGTGCACCGGCGCTTCGGCGTGGACGTCGCGGCCGAGGACCTCAATCTCGACGCTCTGGCCACGCTGGCCACGCTCGCCGCCTTCATCGAGGAGCGGACCGGGTGAGCATCCTGGCCCGCCGCGGAACCGTGCGTTAAGGAGAAATCCTCAAGAATGCCTCGTTGCGCCCCGCATCCGCGCTGGACGCCGGCCGTATCCTGGGCGGACCGCCCGTGAGTGAGAGGGCCGGAGGGCGTGCAGCGAGGCAGCATGACAGGGGAAGCGGCGGGCGAGGGCGAACCGGGCGAGAGCGGGATGGATGGGCAGATGCTCTCCGCAGATGACCCGCAGGCGCGGGTCGTCACGATTCCGAACGCGATCAGCGTGGCCCGCCTTGCGGGCGTGCCGGTGTTCCTCTGGCTGGTCCTCGGACCCCGCAGCCAGGCCGGGGACTGGTGGGCGGTCGGGCTGCTGGTCGCCTCCGGGCTGTCAGACTGGCTCGATGGCAAGATCGCCCGCGCCCTGAACCAGCAGAGTCGGCTCGGCGAGGTGCTCGACCCGGCCGCGGACCGGCTGTACATCGTGGCCACCATCGCGGCGCTCGCCATCCGGGCCATCATCCCCTGGTGGCTGG
Organism: Streptosporangiaceae bacterium; assembly: GCA_035934395.1. Taxonomy (GTDB): domain Bacteria; phylum Actinomycetota; class Actinomycetes; order Streptosporangiales; family Streptosporangiaceae; genus JASHPR01. The sequence goes on along the minus strand of DASYXX010000013.1, from coordinate 4,656 downwards.
TCGGGCTGCTCGCGGCCCGGGAGCTGCTGCTCGCCGGGGTGCTCGCCGTGCTGCGCCGGCACGGGTACGGACCGCTGCAGGTCAGCTTCGTGGGCAAGGCCGCGACGCTGGCCTTGCTGTACGCGTTCCCGCTGCTGTTCCTGGGCTCGCACGCGACCAGCTACGCCGAGGTCGCCAGAATTGCCGGTTGGGCGTTTGCCATCTGGGGAAGTGCACTCTACTGGTGCGCCGCCCTGCTGTACGTGGAGCAGGCGCGGCGGCTGGTACAGGGACAAGATCTGGTGGATCAGGGGGGCCGTCCGCCCGGGACGACGCCCCCCGGGACAATGTTGGGGGGAGACAGGGAGGCTGGGCCGCGGTGAAGGCTGTCGTAATGGCAGGCGGAGAGGGCACCCGGCTGCGCCCGATGACCGCCAACCAGCCGAAGCCGATGCTGCCCGTGGTCAACCGGCCGATCATGGAGCACGTGCTGCGGCTGCTGCGGCGGCACGGCTTCGACGAGACCGTGGTCACCGTGCAGTTCCTCGCCTCGATGGTGCGCAACTACTTCGGCGACGGCGAGGACTTCGGGATGAGCCTGCAGTACGCCACCGAGGAGACCCCGCTCGGCACCGCAGGCAGCGTGAAGAACGCCGAGGATGCGCTGCGGGACGGGCCGTTCCTGGTCATCTCGGGCGACGCGCTCACCGACATCGACCTGTCGGAACTCGTCCGTTTCCACAAGGACCACGGCGCCCTGGTCACCGTCGGGCTCACCCGGGTACCCGACCCGCTGGAGTTCGGGATCATCATCGTGGACGACGACGGGCGGATCCAGCGCTTCCTCGAGAAGCCGACGTGGGGGCAGGTGTTCTCGGACACCGTGAACACCGGCATCTACGTGATGGAGCCCGAGGTGCTGGCCGAGTTCGCGCCCGGCCAGGTCGCCGACTGGTCGAGCGACGTGTTCCCGCGGCTGCTCAAGCGCGGCGCACCGCTGTACGGCTGCATCACCGACGGCTACTGGGAGGACGTCGGCAACCACGAGAGCTACCTGAGGGCCCAGGCCGACGTGCTCGCCGGCCGGGTGCAGGCCGAGATCGACGGGTTCGAGATGTCGCCGGGCGTCTGGGTGGCCGAGGGCGCCGAGGTTGACCCGGACGCTGCGCTCAAGGGGCCGCTCGCGATCGGGGACTACGCCAAGATCGAGGCCGGCGCGCAGCTGCGCGAGTTCACCGTCATCGGCAGCAACGTGGTGGTCAAGGAGGGCGCGTTCCTGCACCGCGCGGTCGTGCACAGCAACGTCTACGTGGGCACCGGCACCACCTTGCGCGGCTGCGTGATCGGGAAGAACACCGACGTGATGCGCTCGGCGAGGATCGAGGAGGACGCGGTCGTCGGGGACGAGTGCGTGATCGAGCCCGAGGCGTACGTGTCCGCGGGGGTGAAGGTCTACCCGTTCAAGACCATCGAGGCCGGCGCGGTGGTGAACGCCAGCGTGATCTGGGAATCCCGCGGGCAGCGGACGCTGTTCGGCCCGCGCGGGGTTTCCGGCCTGGTGAACGTCGAGATCACGCCCGAGCTTTGCGTGCGGCTGGCCAGCGCGTACGCCACCACCCTGAAGAAGGGCACGACGGTAACCACGTCCCGTGACGTGTCGCGCGCCGCGCGGGCGCTGAAGCGCGCCGTGCACGGCGCGCTCAACGCGAGCGCGATCAACGTCGTGGACCTGGAGGCCCAGCCGCTCCCGGTGGCCAGGTTCGAGACCGCGCGCAGCGAGTACAGCGGCGGGATCGCGCTGCGCACCACGCCCGGCGACCCCCAGTCCGTGGACATCATCTTCCTGGACTCCGATGGCGCCGACATGTCGCCGACCGCGCAGCGCAAGCTGGAGCGCGTCTTCTCCCGGCAGGAGTACCGGCGGGCTTTCCCGGGCGAGATCGCCGAGCTGAGCTACCCGCCGCGCGTGGTGGAGGCGTACACCCACGCGCTGCTGCGCAGCATCGACATGGCGGGCGTGCCCGGGGCGGGCCTGAAGGTGGTCGCCGACTGCGCGGGCGGCACCGCGTCGCTGGTGCTGCCAGGGCTGCTCGGCCGGATCGGCGTGGACGTACTGACCGTCAACAACCGGCTCGACGAGGCGTCACCGACCCAGTCGGTGGCCCAGATCCGCGCCGGGATGCACCGGCTCGCCGAGCTCGTGTCGTCATCGCGGGCCGCGTTCGGCGTCCGGTTCGACCCGGTGGGGGAGCGGATCACCCTGGTCGACGACAAGGGGGCCCTGGTCAGCGACGAGCGGGCGCTGCTGGTCGTGCTCGACCTGATCGCGGCCGAGCGGCGCAGCGGGCGGGTGGCGCTGCCGGTGACGACCACCCGGGTGGCCGCGCGGGTGTCCCGCTTCCACGGGGTCCAGGTGGACTGGACCCCCACGTCGCTGCACGGCCTGTACGAGGCCACGGCCGCGGAGGACGTCATCTTCGCCGCGGACGGGCGGGGCGGATTCGTGCTGCCCGAGTTCTCCCGCTCCATCGACGGGATCGCCGCGTTCGCCCGGCTGCTGGGCCTGGTCGCCCGGACCAAGCTGACGCTCAGCCAGATCGACGCCAGGATCCCAGTCTCGCACCTGCTCAAGCGCTCCATGCCGACCCCGTGGGCGGCGAAGGGCAGCGTGATGCGGACGGTCGTCGAGGCGGCCGGGGACCGCGCGGTCGACACCACCGACGGGGTCCGCGTGGAGGAGCCCGACGGCGGCTGGATCCTGGTCCTGCCCGACCCCTCGGAGGCCGTCACGCACCTGTGGGCCGAGGGCGCCGACGGCGACTCAGCGCAGGGTCTATTGGATGAATGGGCCGCCGTGGTCGCCGGCGCAGGCCGCTGAAACCCGGGCTCGGCCGCGGCGCCTGCCGTCTGAGCTGCCGCAGAGTGTCCGCGCGAACCCCTCCTGCGTGAGAGAATCGCGAACATTGCAAGAAGCGGTGGCGCGCGGAGGTGCGACGGGATGTGGCGTAGGCGTCGCGAGAAGGCGCGCGCTGGAGCCGTGCGGACAGACGCCGGTACGCCCGGCGGTTCAGGAACGGGGGCACCAGGCGGCGGCCTAGGAGCACGCGGCACGGGCGGGCACGGCGAGAGCTCGGGTGGGCGGGACCAGGACGGCGAGTGGAGCCAGGGCTCGGGTGGGCGGGACTCGGAAGACAGTCGCATGCTCGGCCGACTTCCGGGCAGGTTGTCGGGGCGGGGGCGCAGCGCGTGGCGCGTAGACCGGCGCAGCGCGGCGCGGGTAGCTTGGACTCCGCCGACGGAGTTCTCGCGGCGAACCACCCAAGCTGACATGGTTCCCGCTCCGGCCGCATGGCCGGCGAATGGGAGGCTAGGTCAGGACATGTCCAGCGTGTACTGCATCAGGTGCGGTCGGGAGAACCCGGAGGGCGCGCGCTTCTGCTCGCAGTGCGGCACTCCGCTCGCCCGCGGCTCCGGCGAGGGCGCCACGGAGACCACCTCGATCATCTCCCTCCCCGGCACCGATACCGGCGAGGTGGAGTTCGGCGACGAGTCCGTCGCTGACGCGGCGACCCTGGCTACGCTGCCCGCCGGGACGGCCCTGCTGGTCGTCCGCCGCGGGCCGAATGCCGGAAGCAGGTTCCTCCTGGACAGCGACCTGACACTGGTCGGCCGTCACCCGGATAGCGACATCTTCCTTGACGACGTGACCGTCTCGCGGCGGCACGCCGAGTTCTACCGTTCGGGCAACCGGTTCACCGTCCGCGACGTGGGCAGCCTGAACGGCACGTACGTGAACCGGGAGCGGATCGAGGAAACGGACCTGGCCGGCGGGGACGAGGTGCAGGTGGGCAAGTTCCGCCTGGTTTTCCTCCTCGGCCCGCGCTCGCAGGCGGAGCTTGGCGGCGGAGGCGCACAGGTCGGCGGCTGACATCCGATGAGCGCACAGCCTGCCCGGGAGTACCTCGGCATCGGCGAGGTACTGGCCCTGCTCCGCGGCGAGTTTCCCGACATCAGCATCTCCAAGATCAGGTTCCTGGAGTCAGAAGGGCTGATCGAGCCCGCGCGGTCACCGTCCAGGTACCGCAAGTTCGACGCCGCGGATGTGGAGCGGCTCCGCTACATCCTGACCGCTCAGCGCGATGAGTACCTGCCGCTGCGAGTGATCAAGGAGCGACTGGTGCCGCCGGGCGGCGGCGAGCGTGCCGCGGGCAGCGTCGCGGGCACTGCCGGCGGCGGGTCGCTGAGCCGGCGCGAGCTGCTCGCCGCGGCCGGCATCGATGACGACCAGCTGGCCGAGCTCGAGACGTTCGGGCTGGTCCGCCGCGTCGGGCGGGTATACGGCCCGAACGCGCTCCAGGTCGCCAGCGCCGCGGCGGCGCTGGGCCGGTACGGCGTTGAGGCGCGCCACCTGCGCGCCGTCCGGGCCGCGGTCGAGCGCGAGATCTCGTTCATCGAGCAGGTCGTCGCGCCGACGCTGCGCCAGCGCAACCCCGAGGCCAGGGGGCGGGCCGCGCGAACGGCGCGGGAGATCGCCGCGCTGACCCTGCGGCTGCACGGCGCGCTCGTCGAGGCGGCCCTGGCCGAGGCCGGCTTCCCCGGCAACAGCCTGCCCCAGCCCGGCGCCGCGGACCGCCCGGCCGCGGCCGGCCGCGGCGCGGCGGAGGGGGTCATGGAGGG
>DASYXX010000114.1:0-3347 GCA_035934395.1 Streptosporangiaceae bacterium | reverse complement strand
TCATCGGCCCCGTCCACGATCCGGAACACTTGATGGTGGGTCTCCCCCGCCTCGTGCAGAAGCTGGCTGATCTGCTCCGGGGTGTCTGTCATCTGATCTCCCACTGGGTAGGGTGCGGATGTGACGATGATCGCCCGGTTTCAGGTGGACAGCGCGGAGCCACGACAGGTCGGCGGCCTGGACGCCGACTGGTTCGGCCTGATGACGTTCGAGAAGACCTTCACGTCGGGGATCATCGGTCAGGCCACGACGCTGTTCGTGTCCGCCGGCACCGAAGAGGGCTCCCGGTCCTATGTAGCCACGGAGCGTATCAGCGGCCGCACGGACGACGGCCGCGAGGGCTCTCTGATCGTCCAGCACGGCGGCCTGGAGTCGGACCCCGGCTCGTGGTTCGGCCACATCGTCCCCAGCACCGGCACCGGCGACTTCGCCGGCTGGTCCGGCTCCGCGCGCATCGTCCACGACGACCAGGGCCCCTACTTCGAGATCAACCTGACCTGACCCGGATCTCGGTGGCCCATCGACGCCAACCCTTCGGGGTGCCGCGACGTAGCCTGGGCAGCGGCCGAGGGGAGGAATCCGCATGCCCTATACCGCAGACCCGCGGGTTGACGCCTACATCGAGGGCCTGCCCGGCTGGCAGCAGGACATCTGCCGCGAGGTGCGCGAGCTGGTCCACGCCGCCGACCCGGAGGTCGCCGAGACGATCAAGCGCACCACCCAGCCCTACTTCGTGCTCCAGGGCAACATCTGCGCGCTGCTGGCGGCCAAGGACCACGTCAACGTCTTCCTCTACGACGGGGCGATCGTCCCCGACCCCGAGGGGATCATCACCGCGGGCCACGACAACAAGACCGCCCGCACCGTGGCCGTGCGCCAGGACGAGACCATCAACGCCCCCGCCCTGAGCGCCATGTTCCGGCAGATCATCGCCAACAACCGGGCCGGGGGCTGGCGCAAGCTCAAGGCCGGGAGCTAGCGGGCCGCGTGCTCGGGGTTCTGCCGGGCGGGCTCCTGCGGCACGCCCTGCCCTTCGACGCGGGGCCGCGGGATCGTGCTCCCCTCCGGGAGCACCACCGGGCGGGAGCCCGGCTTCGCGGGCACCTCGCTGTTGCCCCAGCGCGGGTGGCTGTCCGCCCAGAACACCATGGCCACCCAGGTGAACAGCAGGATGAACGCGACGATCGGGATGACGATGACGGCTTCGGTTGATCCAGTCATGTCGGTGCTCCTCCTGACCGCCGGCATCGGCAAGGGCCCGGGCATCCTCAGGCGACGGACGTTATGACCACTCTTTAACGCTGTCACGTGCCGGCGACTCTCAGTAGTGGCCCTATGCTTGAGGCGATACAAACCCGGCTTGTGGCTGGACGGGTGGCCGGTGGCGCTGAGCTCGCATGTTCCTGACCTCGCCGCGCTCGAGGTGCTGCTCAGCGTGGCCAGGAGGGGCAGCCTGAACAGCGCCGCCCGGGAAGCCGGCGTGAGCCAGCAGGCGGTCTCGGCGCGGATCCGCGCGATGGAGGCGCAGACCGGCGTCGCGCTGGTGCACCGCACCCCGCGCGGCTCTCGCCTGACGACCGAGGGCGCGGTCATCGCGGAGTGCGCGGCCCGGCTGCTCGACGTCGCCGCGGAGCTGGACGCCGGGATCGCGGCCCTGCGCCATGACCGGCGCAGCCGCCTGCGGATCAGCGCGAGCTCCACCATCGCCGAGCAGCTCCTGCCGGCCTGGCTGGCCTCGTTCCGCGCCGCGGCCCAGCGCCCCGGGAGCGTAATCCCCGCCCCGGACATCGTGCTGACCGAGGGCAACACCGAGGCCGTCATCGCTCAGGTCACCGGCGGCGCGGCCGACGTCGGGTTCACCGAGGGCCCGCACCGGCCCGCCGGGCTGCGCAGCCGGGTCATCGGCCATGACCGCCTCGCCGTGGTGGTCGCACCCGGGCATCCCTGGGCGGGCCGACGCGGCCCGGTCAGCGCGGCCGAGCTGAACAGCACGCCGCTCGTCGGCCGGGAAGGCGGCTCCGGCACCCGCGATACCCTGTCCGTCGCGCTGGCCGCCCGGCTCGGCCCCGGCACCCCGCAGGCCCCCGCCGCGCTGTCGGTGTCCAGCACCGCGGCGGTCCGCGCCGCCGTGCTGGCAGGCGCCGCGCCGGCGGTCATCAGCGAGCTGGCCGTCGCCGACGACCTGGCCGCGGGCCGGCTGGTCGCGATCCAGCTACCCGAGCTCGACCTGCGCCGGACCCTGTACGCCATCTGGAACGGCACGCCGAGCCCTCCCGCGGGCCCGGCGCGGGACCTGATCGCCCACATCCTCAGCGGGCAGCCGGGATCAGCCTGAGCCTCGCCTTTACCCGGGTTCGGCAAGCGATGGAGGAGCGGCGTAGCGCATGACCGTGGCGGCCATGGCCGGCGGCAGCCAGGCCTGGGCGACCTGGGCTGCCCGGCCGGCGGTCCCGGCGCGGCAGATGCCGATGATGTCACCCGGGGCCGGGCGGGCGGCGGGGTCCTTGGCCAGGCAGCGCTCGATGAGGTCACGCAGCTCCGCGGGGCAGCCCGCCAGGTCGGGCGGCGCGTGCACGATGCGGTACAGAACGGCGGCCGGGCTCCCCTGCAGGAAGGGCGACCGGCCCGTGGCCGCGTAGACGGCGACGGCGCCGAGCGAGAACACGTCCATCGCGGGCGTCACCGGCCGGCCGGTAACGTGCTCCGGGGCCATGAACAGGGGTGTGCCGACGCGCATGTCGCTCTGGGTTAGCGTGGTCGCCTCCACGGTCCGCGCGATCCCGAAGTCGATCACCCGCGGGCCGTCCGGCGCGAGGAGCACATTCGACGGCTTGAGATCACGATGGACCAGGCCCGCCAGGTGAATCGCCAGCAGCGCCTCGGCGACGCCCGCGATCAGCAGGAACACGGTCTGCGCCGGCATCGGCCCGTGGTTCTCGACGGCCTCGCGCAGCGACGGTCCCGGCACGTACGCCGTGACCAGCCAGGGAGGCGCGGCATCGGGATCGGCGTCAAGCACCTGAGCCGTGTACAGCCCGTGCACCTGCCGGGCCGCCTGCGTCTCCCGCCGGAACCGGCGGCGGAAATCGCCGCCCTCGCCCAGGCCCAGCCGCACCACCTTGACCGCGACCGGCCGCCCGCCGGCGCTAAACGCCAGGTACACCTGGCCCGTGCCCCCGGCCCCGAGCCTGGCCCGCAGGCGGTACCCGCCGACCTCGACCGGGTCGTCGGCGGTTAACGGCTCCATCGTCACCGCGGTCGCACCCCCAACCGGCCTGTCGCGCGCCGCAGCGCCAGCTCAAGCGTAAACCGTCATCAGCGCGGAGCGACGGCACCGACGCCGACCC
>DASYXX010000920.1:0-7501 GCA_035934395.1 Streptosporangiaceae bacterium | reverse complement strand
GGAGATCGGCTCCGCCGGGCTGCTGGAGCCGTTCGACCTGGCGGACTACGCGCAGTGGCGGCTGATCGAGGGCCTGGACGACATCGCGCTGACGCTGCGGCACGAGCCCGCGATCGCCGCGTTCGAGGCCGCCCGCCCGGCCTGGCTGCCGTCCCTGCCCGCCCCGGCGGGGTAGAGCGGGGGGCGCGGCCTCGCTGGGGCGTTACGGAATTAAAGATCTGTTCACCGGAACGGGGTCACCGAGCGTCACATCGCCGATAGTGTTACGCTGAACGTCACGTACAGCCCGATGGAGAAGGCAGTAATGCGCATCGATCAATTCCTGGTACTCCTCATCACGTAGCGCGAGCCCGCACGCAGGGCTCGCGCTCACCTCCTACGCCGCGACGGCGAGGAGGTTTTTTGTTGGAATCCACGCCTCGAAACCGAAGGAGCAAGTCCAGTGCAGCTGACCGGGGCCCAGGCCCTCGTGCGCAGTCTCGAGCAGCAGGGCGTCGACGTGGTCTTCGGACTTCCCGGCGGCGCGATCCTTCCCGCCTACGACCCGCTGCGGTCATCCTCGCTGCGCCACGTGCTCGTCCGGCACGAGCAGGGCGCGGGGCACGCGGCCGAGGGGTACGCGTGGGCGACCGGCCGCACCGGCGTCTGCATCGCCACCAGCGGCCCCGGCGCGACCAACCTGGTCACCGCGCTCGCCGACGCCTACATGGACTCGGTGCCGATCGTGGCCATCACCGGCCAGGTCCCCAGCGCGATGATCGGCAGCGACGCGTTCCAGGAGGCGGACATCACCGGGATCACGCTGCCGGTCACCAAGCACAACGAGCTGGTCACCGACGCCGCGCGGATTCCCGCGGCGATCGCCGAGGCGTTCCACGTCGCGTCGACCGGCCGGGCGGGCCCGGTGCTGGTGGACATCCCCAAGGACGTGCTGCAGTCGCCGATGACCTGGAGAGACTGGCCGCCGGCGCTGGAGCTGCCCGGCTACCGGGTGCCGGGCGCCCCGGACCCGGAGCGGATCAGGGAGGCGGCCAGGCTGCTGCGGCAGGCGCGGCGCCCGGTGCTCTACGTGGGCGGCGGCGTGATCAAGGCGGGCGGCCACGCCGAGCTGCTCGCGCTGGCCGAGCTGGCCCGGGCGCCGGTCACCACCACGCTGATGGCGCGGGGCGCGTTCCCCGACACCCATCCGCTGGCCCTCGGCATGCCGGGCATGCACGGCTGCTACACCGCGGTCGCGGCGCTGCAGGAGGCCGACCTGCTGGTCGCCCTCGGGGCGCGCTTCGACGACCGGGTCACCGGGCGGCTGGCCGACTTCGCGCCGCGGGCCGCCGTGGTGCACGCCGACATCGACCCGGCCGAGATCGGCAAGAACCGGCACGCCGACGTGCCGATCGTCGGCGACGTCCGCGCCACGCTGGCCGGGCTCGCGGAGAGCATGGCCGCGGCGATCGCCGCGGACGGCCCGCCGGACACCGGGAGCTGGCTGCGCTGCATCGACGACTGGAAGCGGCGGTTCCCGCTGCGGTACACCCAGGAGGCCGACGGCCCGCTCAAGCCGCAGCACGTGGTGGAGCGGCTGTCCGCGCTCACCGGCGGCGACGCGGTCGTGGTGGCCGGCGTCGGGCAGCACCAGATGCACGCCGCGCAGCACTTCTCGTTCACCAGGCCGCGCAGCTGGATCAACTCCGGCGGCCTCGGCACCATGGGCTTCGCGGTCCCCGCCGCGATGGGCGCGCAGGTCGGCAGGCCGGGCGAGACCGTGGTCGCGATCGACGGCGACGGGTGCTTCCAGATGACCGCCCAGGAGCTGGCCACGTGCGCGATCGAGCACCTGCCGATCAAGGTCCTGATCTTCAACAACGGCTTCCTGGGCATGGTCCGGCAGTGGCAGGAGCTGTTCTACGAGGAGCGCTACTCCGAGGTCGAGCTGGGCACCGCGATCCCCGACTACGTGAAGCTGGCCGAGGCCTACGGCTGCCTGGGCCTGCGCTGCGAGCGGGCCGACGACGTCGACGCGGTGCTCGAGAAGGCGCTGGCCACGACCGACGTGCCCGCGGTCGTGGACTTCCGGGTGCACGACCGGGAGGGCGTGTTCCCCATGGTGCCCGCGGGCCGGCCCAACGACGAGATCACGCTCGGGCCCGAGTTCAGTGCCGAGGAGCAGCGCGCCGCGACGCTCCGCGAGATGCGCGGCCAGGAGGTGCCAGCCAGATGAGTACGCATACCCTGTCGGTGCTGGTCGAGAACAAGCCGGGGGTCCTGGCCCACGTCGCTGGCATGTTCTCGCGGCGCGCGTTCAACATCTCCTCCCTGGCCGTCGGCCCCACGGAGGACGAGCGGGTCAGCCGGATGACGATCGTCGTGGACGGCGCGTCGACGCCCGTGGAGCAGGTGGCCAAGCAGCTGGACAAGCTGGTCCGGGTGCTCAAGGTGGTCGAGCTCGACGACCACGCCGCGGTGGAACGGGAGCTCGCGCTGATCAAGGTGCGCATCGACCCCGCGCTGCGCGGCGAGCTGCTCGAGGTGGCCACCGTGTTCCACACGAAGGTGGTCGACATGAGCCCGGAGACGATCATCCTCGAGGCCACGAGCAGCCCGGGCAAGCTCGACTCGCTGCTGGCCAACCTGGAGCGTTACGGAACCTGCGAGCTGGTGCGCACCGGCCGGATCGCGATGTCGCGCGGCAGTGCCACGATCACCGATCCCGGCCTGGCGGTGACCCCCGCCCCGGTCGCCGCGGCCGTCTGAGCGACCCGACCTACCTGACCTGACCTGCCGAAAGGAAACCACGCGCGTGACCACAGAAGATCATGTAGCCGGGGCGGGTGATCCCGGCCTTCCCGGCGGCCGCCCCCGGGCGTACACCATCGCCCACCTGCCCGGCGACGGGATCGGCCCGGAGGTGACGGCGGTCGCGCGCGACTGCGTCGACGCGGTCGCGGTCCGGCACGGGTTCGTCGTCGAGTGGCGCACCTACACCCTCGGCGCGCAGCGCTACCTGGCCACCGGCGAGGTGCTGCCCGACGCGGTCCTGGACGAGCTGCGGAAGATCGACGCGATCCTGCTCGGCGCGGTCGGCAGCCCCGAGGTCCCGCCCGGGGTGCTCGAGCGCGGGCTGCTGCTGCGGCTGCGGGCCGAGCTCGACCTGTACGTGAACCTCCGCCCGTCGAAACTGCGCCCCGGCGTGGCCGGCGCCGTGATCCGCCACCCGGCCGCCGACCTCGACTTCGTGATCGTCCGCGAGAACACCGAGGGCCTCTACGCCGGGGCCGGGGGGACCGTGCACCGCGGCACCGCGTTCGAGAGCGCGACCGAGGAGTCGCTGAACACCCGGGCCGGGGTGGAGCGCTGCGTGCGGTACGCCGCCGGGCTCGCCGCGCGGCGGCGCGGCCGGCTGACGCTGGTACACAAGACCAACGTGCTCACGCACGCCGGCGACCTGTGGCGGCGGACGGCCGAGGAGGTCGCGGTCGGCGCGGGCATCCCGCTCGAGTACGCGCACGTCGACGCGGCCTGCCTGTACCTCGTCGACGACCCCGCGCGCTTCGACGTGATCGTCACCGACAACCTGTTCGGCGACATTCTCAGCGACCTCGGCGCCGCGCTGACCGGCGGCCTCGGCATCGCGCCGAGCGGCAACCTCAACCCGGACCGCACCGGCCCGTCGGTCTTCGAGCCGGTGCACGGCTCGGCCCCGGACATCGCGGGCACCGGGCGGGCCAACCCGGCGGGCGCGGTGCTGTCCGCGGCGCTGATGCTCGACCACCTGGGCGAGCCGGAGGCCGCCGCCGACCTCGACGCCGCCGTGTCCGCGGTGCTCGGCTCCGGCGCGCCGGACACCACCTCCGACTGGGACGACGCGCTCCAGGAGGCGCTGGTCGAGGAGGCGGGGATATGAGCGAGCCGGAGGGGCGCGGCGCCGCCTGGACTGAGGAGCGAGGAGCGGAGCGACGAGCGACGAGGGAAGGCGGTGCCTCAAGAGCGCCCCGGAGGCGAGCGGAAAGCAGAGTAGAGATCTACGACACCACCCTGCGCGACGGCTCGCAGCAGGTCGGCCTGGACCTCACCGTGGCCGACAAGCTGCGGGTCGCGGCCGCGCTCGACGCGCTGGGCGTCGACGTGGTCGAAGGCGGGTGGCCCGGCTCCAACCCCAAGGACGCCGAGTTCTTCGCCCGGGCCGGCGAGCTGGACCTGAAGCACGCCCAGCTCGCGGCGTTCGGCGCCACCCGGCTGCCGCGGCGGGCGGCCGACGGCGACGCCAACCTGACCGCCCTGCTCGCGGCCGGCACGCCGATCGTGACCCTGGTCGGCAAGGCCTGGACCCTGCACGTGGACGAGGCGCTGCGCACCACCCGGGAGGAGAACCTGGCCATGGTGGCGGACTCGGTGGCGTTCATGGCGGCCGCGGGTCGGCGCGTGGTGTTCGACGCCGAGCACTTCTTCGACGGCTACCGCGCCGACCGCGGCTACGCCCTCGCCGTCCTCGACGCCGCGGTCGACGCGGGCGCCGACACGCTGGTGCTGTGCGACACCAACGGCGGCACGCTGCCCGACGACGTGACCCGGGTGATCCGCGAGGTCGCGGCGGCCGCGAAGGGGCGGATCGGGGTCCATTTCCATAACGACGCGGCGTGTGCCGTGGCCAACTCGGTCGTAGCCGTCTCCGGCGGCGCGGTGCACGTGCAGGGCGCGGCGAACGGCTACGGCGAGCGCTGCGGCAACGCCGACCTGTTCGCGGTCATCGCCGGCCTGGAGCTGAAGCGGGGGCACGAACTGCTGCCGCCAGGGCGGCTGGCCGCTCTCGCGTCGACCGCGCGCAGAATCGCCGAGTACGCCAACCTGCCATTCGAGGCGCGGCAGCCCTACGTCGGCTCCTCGGCGTTCGCGACCAAGGCGGGCCTGCACGCGTCGGCGATCGCGCGCCGGCCCGACGCGTACGCGCACGTCGACCCCGGCGCGGTCGGCAACCGGCAGCACGTCCTGGTCAGCGAGCTCGCCGGGCGCAGCAACGTGCTGGCCAAGGCGGCCGAGCTCGGCCTGGACCTCTCGCCCGAGCTGGCCACCGAGGTGCTGGACCAGGTCAAGGCCGCCGAGCACCGCGGCTACGCCTACGAGGCGGCGGACGCCTCGTTCGAGCTGCTGGTGCGCAAGATCGCCGGCGCGCTGCCGGAGTGGTTCTCGCTGGACAGCTACCGCCTGATGATCGAGCGCTCCCAGGCCGAGGACCGCAGCGAGGCGATCGTGCGGCTGCGGCTCGGCGACGATCGCGTGGTCGCGGTCGGCGAGGGCGTCGGCCCGGTGCACGCGCTCGACCAGGCGCTGCGCCGCGCGCTGAGCGGCTTCTACCCGGCGCTGAGCTGCATCCACCTGGTGGACTACAAGGTGCGCATCCTCGACGGCCGCGCGGCGACCAGCGCGGTCACCCGGGTGATGCTCACCTCCGCCGACCAGATCGGGGAGTGGACCACGGTCGGGGTATCCGACGACATCGTGACCGCCTCGTGGGAGGCTCTTGCCGACGGCATCGCCTACGGCCTGCTGCGCGCCGGCGCTGAGCCCCCGTCCGCCGCTGCCCGGCAGGACATCCCGGTTCACCTCGAGTCGCTTTCGGAGAAGGTATGACCAGCGAGCTGCCCAGGCCGCGTTCCGGCCCGCTCACCACCGGTCCCTCCCGGGCCCCGGCCCGCGCGATGCTGCGCGCCGTCGGGCTGTCCGAGGAGGATCTCGGCCGCCCGCAGGTGGCCGTGGCCTCGTCCTGGAACGAGGTGACACCCTGCAACGTGCACCTGAACGGGCTGGCCACGGCGGCGAAAGAGGGCGTCAGGCAGGCCGGCGCCGTGCCGCTGGAGTTCGGCACGATCGCGGTGTCGGACGGGATCTCGATGGGCACCGAGGGCATGAAGTCCTCGCTGGCGAGCCGCGAGGTGATCGCCGACTCGGTCGAGCTGATGGTGAACGCCGAGCGGTTCGACGCGCTGGTCACGATCGCCGGCTGCGACAAGTCGCTGCCCGGGATGCTGATGGCCTGCGCCCGGCTCGACGTGCCGGCCGCGTTCCTCTACGGCGGCACCATCCTGCCCGGGCACGCGCTCGGCCGGTCGCTGACGATCCAGGACGTGTTCGAGGCGGTCGGCGGGCACGCGGCCGGCGAGGTCTCCGACGCCGACCTGCTGGCGATCGAGCGCGCCGCCTGCCCCGGCGCGGGCTCCTGCGCGGGCATGTACACGGCCAACACGATGTCGATGTGCGCCGAGGCGCTGGGCATGACGCTGCCGGGCGAGGCGTCGGCGCCGGCGGTCTCGGCCGTGCGGACCGACCTGGCCCGGCGGACCGGGGCGGTGGTGGTCGAGGCGCTGGCCGCCGGGCTGACGCCGCGGCAGATCCTGAGCCGGACCGCGTTCCTGAACGCGGTCACCATGGTCATGGCGACGGCCGGGTCGACCAACGCGGTGCTGCACCTGCTGGCCATCGCGCACGAGGCCGGCGTCGAGCTGACCCTGGACGACTTCGACGCGGCCAGCCGGCGCACCCCGGTGATCGCATCCGTGCGGCCGTCGGGGCTGTACGTGATGAGCGAGCTTGACGAGGTCGGCGGCGTGCCCGTGATCCTGCGCGAGCTGCTGTCGGCCGGCCTGATCGACGGCGACGCGATGACGGTGAACGGCCGGACGCTCGGCCAGAACGTCGCCGATGCGCTCGAGCCCGACGGCAAGGTGGTCCGGGCGGCGAAGGACCCGTTCCAGCCCGACGGCGGGCTGGCGGTGCTGCGCGGCTCGCTCGCCCCGAACGGCGCCGTGGTCAAGACGCCGGGCATCGAGACGCTCCGGTTCGACGGGCGGGCCCGGGTCTTCGAGTGCGAGGAGGACTGCTTCGCCGCGGTCACCGCGCGGCAGGTCGGCAAGGGAGACGTCCTGGTCATCAGGAACGAGGGGCCCAGGGGCGGCCCGGGCATGCGCGAGATGCTCGCCGTCACCGCCGCGATCAAGGGCGCGGGGCTCGGCCGCGACGTGGTCCTGGTGACCGACGGGCGGTTCTCGGGCGCCACGTTCGGGGCCTGCGTGGCGCACACGGCCCCGGAGGCCTGGGACGGCGGGCCGATCGCGCTGGTGCGGGACGGTGACGGCATCCTGCTCGACGTGCCGCAGCGGCGGCTGGAGCTGGCCGTGGCGGACGCGGAGCTGGAGCAGCGGCGGGCCGAGTGGAAGCGCCCGGCGCCGAACTACACCAGCGGGGCGCTGGCCAAGTACGCGGCGCTGGTGTCCGGCGCGGACCGCGGAGCGGTCTGCACGGTGCCCGGCTAACCAGGGCCCGGTCGGCGGGTCCCGCGGGCTGACCCGGCCGGCGGGCCGGCCGGGTCACCGGGCACCCCGCTGACCCGGCCGCGGCTTCAGTGCCTACGGAGCCAGCCCTGGTCGCTCACAGCCACTGCTGGTAGTCCGCCGAGCTGCAGTGGATGGCTCGCAGCCTGTAGCGGGGGCTGTAATCCAGGCATAGCCCAGTG
>DASYXX010000869.1:0-2174 GCA_035934395.1 Streptosporangiaceae bacterium | reverse complement strand
CTCACCGGCCTTCCTCGGCGGTGTTCAGGATCCTGATGCCGCGCATGAGCACGGCGGGGCAGCCGTGGCTGACCGGCGCGACCTGGCTGGGCTGGCCCTTGCCGCAGTTGAACGCGCCTCCGAGCACGTAAGTCTGCGGCCCGCCCACCGCCTCCATCGAGTTCCAGAAATCGGTGGTCGTGGCCTGGTAGGCAACGTCGCGGAGCTGGCCGGCCAGCCTGCCGCCGGAGATCCGGAAGAACCGCTGACCGGTGAACTGGAAGTTGTACCGCTGCATGTCGATCGACCAGCTCTTGTCGCCGACGATGTAGATCCCGTCCTCCACCCCCGCGATCAGGTCGGGGATGGACGGGCCCCGGGAGGCCGGCCGCAGCGAGACGTTGGCCATCCGCTGGATCGGCATGTGGCCGGGCGAGTCGGCGTAGGCGCAGCCGTTCGAGGCACCGAAACCCTGCATCCGGGCCATTCGCCGGTCGAGCTGGTACCCGGTCAGCACGCCGCCCGTGATCAGGTCCCAGGACTGCGCCGCGACCCCCTCGTCGTCGTAGCCGATCGTCGCCAGGCCGTGCTCGACCGTCCGGTCCCCGGTGACGTGCATCGGCGGGGAGCCGTACCGGAGGCGGCCGAGCTTGTCCGGCGTGGCGAACGAGGTTCCCGCGTAGGCGGCCTCGTAGCCGAGCGCCCGGTCGAGCTCGGTCGCGTGCCCGATCGACTCGTGGATCGTCAGCCACAGGTTCGAGGGGTCGATGACCAGGTCGTACCGGCCGGGCCGGGCCGAGGGGGCGGCCAGCTTCGCGGCCAGCAGGTCGCCGAGCTCGGCGAGCTCGGCGGCGAAGTCCCACCCCCCGGGCGCTCCGGCCAGGTACTCGTAGCCGCGCCCGGCCGGGGGGGCCAGCGTGCGCATGGTCTCGAACCTGCCGTCCGCCCCGACCGCGACCGCGGTCACGCTCGGGGCCACCCGCACCCGCTGCTGGGTGGCGGTGGTGGCCCCGTCGGAGTAGAACTTGGACTCGCGTACCTGCAGCAGCGACGCGTCCACGTGGCCGACCGCGTTATGGGCCAGCAGCCCGGCGCTCCACCCGGCCAGCAGCGCGATCTTGTCGGCGACGCCGACGCCGAACGGGTCGACCTCGTAGGCGGAGGTCCAGCTGACTTCGCCGTGCGCGGCCTCCGGCGCGAGGTCGATCCGCTCGGTGTTGACCGCCGCCGCTACCCGGGCGACCGCGACCGCGTCCGCGGCCGCCCGCGCGGCCGCCTCCGGCGTCAGGTCGACCGCCGACGCGAACCCCCAGGTCCCCTCGACCACCACCCGGACGCCCAGGCCCAGGTCATCGGCGTCATACAGGGTCTCCAGGTTGCCGTCCGACAGCTCGATGCGCTGGGTCCTGATGCGTTCCGCGCGGAAATCCGCGTGCTGGGCGCCGAGCTCGGCAGCGCGCTGCAGGGCGGCGTCCGCCATGCCACGCAACGGATACGCGGTGAACTCCGGGTCGATCAGGTCGGCTCGCCGGTCCGCGCTAGAGGTCACGGCAGACGATTTTATTTTGCTCTCCTGCCCCGCGCGCGCAGCCGGTCCACCTTGCTCTCCCGCCCCACGCGCGCAGCCGGTCTACCCTGCTCACGGCCCCGCCCCGGAGCCGCACCCCCGGGCTCGCCGCCGGCGGGCCGCCCGGTACGCTCGCCAGGACCCGTTCCGTTAGGTGAATCAATCCGCGGAGGTGCCGGCCCCTATGAGCCGATCAGCCCTGGTGACCGGGGGGAACCGGGGGATCGGCCTGGCCATCGCCCGGAGGCTGGCGGCCCATGGCGACGCGGTCACGGTCACGTCCCGCTCCGGCGAGGTCGTGGACGGGCTGACCGTCGCGCGCTGTGACGTGCGTGACGCGGCCTCCGTCGACGAGGCGTTCGCCCAGGCGGAGGCGAAGCACGGCCCTGTCGAGGTGCTGGTGGCCAACGCCGGCATCACCCGAGACCAGCTGCTCGCCCTGATGAGCGAGGAGGACTTCACCGCTGTGCTCGACACCAACCTGACTGGCGCCTACCGGGTGGCCAAGCGCGCCGTCCGCGGCATGATCCGGCTGAGGCGGGGACGGATCATCTTCATCTCCTCGGTCGTCGGCCTGCTCGGCTCGGGCGGGCAGGTCAACTACGCGGCGTCCAAGGCGGGACTGGTC
>DASYXX010000857.1:0-7480 GCA_035934395.1 Streptosporangiaceae bacterium | reverse complement strand
GCCGACCGAGGGCAAGGGCGACGCCTACGACGTGGTCGCGATCCCCGATCACTACCGGGAGGCGGCCCGCGAGTGGCGGGACGCGCTGGTGGAGACGATCTCCGAGAACGACGAGGAGATGCTCGAGCTGTACCTCGACGGCACCGAGCCGACCGAGGAGCAGCTGATCGCCGCGATCCGGCGGGCCACGATCGCGGGCGCGGTCACCCCGGTGCTGTGCGGCAGCGCGTTCAAGAACAAGGGCGTGCAGCCGATGCTGGACGCGATCGTGGACTACCTGCCGAGCCCGCTGGACGTGCCGTCCATAAAGGGCCACGCGCAGGGGTCGGAGGAGGACGAGATCGAGCGGCACGCCGATGCGTCCGAGCCGTTCGCCGCGCTCGCGTTCAAGATCATGTCCGACCAGCACCTGGGCAAGCTGACCTACCTGCGGATCTACTCCGGGACGCTGGAGGCCGGCAAGGCGGTGCTGAACTCGACCAAGGGCCGGCGCGAGCGGGTCGGCAAGATCTACCAGATGCATGCCAACAAGCGCGAGGAGCGCCCGAGCGCCACCGCGGGCCAGATCGTCGCGGTCATGGGCCTGAAGGACACCACGACCGGCGACACCCTGTCCGACCAGGCTCAGCCGGTGATTCTCGAGTCGATGACGTTCCCGGCGCCGGTGATCAACGTCGCGATCGAGCCGCGGACCAAGGCCGATCAGGACAAGCTGGGCACCGCGATCCAGCGGCTGGCCGAGGAGGACCCGACCTTCCAGGTCAGGACCGACGAGGAGACCGGCCAGACGATCATCTCGGGCATGGGCGAGCTGCACCTGGAGGTGCTGGTCGAGCGGATGCGGCGCGAGTTCCGGGTCGAGGCCAACATCGGCCGCCCGCAGGTCGCCTACCGGGAGACCATCCGCAAGAAGGTCGAGAAGGTCGAGTACACCCACAAGAAGCAGACCGGCGGCGCCGGCCAGTATGCCAAGGTGGTCATCGACCTGGCGCCGACAGGCGGCGACGGCGGCGGCTACGAGTTCGAGAACAAGATCACCGGTGGCCGGGTGCCGCGCGAGTACATCCCGTCGGTGGACACCGGCTGCCAGGAGGCGGCGGAGTTCGGCGTGCTGGCGGGCTACCCGATGGTCGACGTGAAGGTCACGCTGACCGACGGCGCCTACCACGAGGTGGACTCCTCCGAGCTCGCCTTCAAGATCGCCGGCTCGATGGCGTTCAAGCGGGCCTCAGGGCTGGCCGAGCCGGTGCTGCTCGAGCCGGTCATGGCCGTCGAGGTCCGGACGCCCGAGGACTACATGGGCGAGGTTATCGGCGACCTGAACAGCCGCCGCGGCCATATCCAGGCCATGGAGGAGCGGTCGGGGGTGCGCGCCGTCAAGGCGCTCGTGCCGCTGGCCGAGATGTTCGGCTACGTGGGCGACCTGCGCAGCCGCACCCAGGGGCGGGCGGACTACAGCATGCAGTTCGACTCGTATGCCGAGGTCCCGTCCAACATCGCCAAGGAGATCGTCGCCAAGGCACGCGGCGAGTAGCACCGACCAGAACCAACGCACGACAGATTCACGATCGCAACGAGGAGACACCAGTGGCGAAGGCCAAGTTCGAGCGGACCAAGCCGCACGTAAACATCGGCACCATTGGACACATCGACCACGGCAAGACGACACTGACCGCGGCGATCACCAGGGTGCTGCACGACCGATTCCCGGCCTTGAATCCGTTCTACAGCTTCGACCAGATCGACAACGCAAAGGAAGAGAAGGAGCGCGGGATCACGATCTCGATCTCGCACGTCGA
Organism: Streptosporangiaceae bacterium; assembly: GCA_035934395.1. Classification (GTDB taxonomy): domain Bacteria; phylum Actinomycetota; class Actinomycetes; order Streptosporangiales; family Streptosporangiaceae; genus JASHPR01. Next base: position 5,681 of record DASYXX010000857.1, on the reverse strand, counting down.
GTACCAGACCGACAAGCGGCACTACGCGCACGTCGACTGCCCGGGTCACGCCGACTACATCAAGAACATGATCACCGGCGCGGCCCAGATGGACGGCGCGATCCTCGTGGTCGCGGCCACCGACGGCCCGATGCCGCAGACCCGCGAGCACGTGCTGCTGGCCCGCCAGGTCGGCGTGCCGTACATCGTGGTCGCGCTGAACAAGGCCGACATGGTGGACGACGAGGAGATCCTCGAGCTCGTCGAGCTCGAGGTGCGCGAGCTGCTCACCACCTACGAGTTCCCTGGCGACGACGTCCCGGTGGTCCGGGTCTCGGCGCTGAAGGCGCTCGAGGGCGACGAGGAGTGGTCTGCCAAGGTCGCCGAGCTGATCGAGGCGTGCGACGACAGCATCCCGGAGCCGGTGCGCGAGGTCGACAGGCCGTTCCTGATGCCGGTCGAGGACGTGTTCTCGATCACCGGCCGCGGCACGGTGGTGACCGGCCGGATCGAGCGCGGCAAGATCCACACCAGCGAGGAAGTCGAGATCATCGGGATCAAGGAGAAGTCCCAGAAGACCGTGATCACCGGCGTGGAGATGTTCCACAAGATCCTCGACGAGGGCCAGGCCGGCGACAACGCGGGCCTGCTGCTGCGCGGCATCAAGCGCGACGAGGTGGAGCGCGGCCAGGTCGTCGTCAAGCCCGGCACCACCACGCCGCACACCGAGTTCGAGGGCCAGGTCTACATCCTGTCCAAGGACGAGGGCGGGCGGCACACCCCGTTCTTCAACAACTACCGCCCGCAGTTCTACTTCCGTACGACCGACGTGACCGGCGTCGTGCATCTGCCCGAGGGCACCGAGATGGTGCTGCCGGGTGACAACACCGAGATGCGCGTCGAGCTGATCCAGCCGATCGCCATGGAAGAGGGCCTGCGGTTCGCGATCCGGGAGGGCGGCCGCACCGTCGGCTCCGGCCGGGTCACTAAGATCAACAAGTAGCACGCCGCACACGGCGGCCGGGCCGCACCAGGGCCCGGCCGCCACAGTGTTAGCCCGGGGGGTAACCCCCGGACCCCCAGACCGGGGGGCTCCGCCCCCCGGAGCCCCCCTGCCGCCCGCTCGGGCCGACCAAGGCCGGCCCTCGCGGTCGGCACACAGTTCGGGCCGGGGTTAACCCCCGGGCCACAAGAGAACAACCCAGCGGCACGAAGCGAAGGACATCGAGGCCACACATGGCGGGACAGAAGATCCGCATCAGGCTCAAGGCGTATGACCACGAGGTCATCGACAGCTCGGCGCGGAAGATCGTCGACACGGTGACGCGCACCGGCGCGAGGGTCGCCGGTCCAGTGCCGCTGCCCACCGAGAAGAACGTGTACGTCGTGATCCGCTCACCGCACAAGTACAAGGACTCGCGTGAGCAGTTCGAGATGCGCACACACAAGCGCCTGATCGACATCATCGACCCCACGCCGAAGACCGTCGACTCCCTGATGCGGCTCGACCTGCCCGCCGGTGTCGACATCGAGATCAAGCTCTGAGGGACGCACCGACATGACCAAGCAGATCAAGGGGGTCCTGGGCACCAAGCTCGGCATGACCCAGGTCTTCGACGACGACGGGAAGATGGTGCCCGTCACCGTCGTCGCGGCCGGCCCCTGCGTTGTCACCGCGGTGCGGACGCCGGACGCCGACGGCTACGCGGCCGTCCAGCTCGGCTACGGCGAGGTCGACCCGCGGCGGGTGAACAAGCCCGAGGCGGGCCACTTCGCCCGGGCGGGCGTGACGCCGCGCCGGTACCTGGTGGAGCTGCGCACCGACGACGCCTCGGACTACACGCTCGGCCAGGAGGTCACCGCCGAGACGTTCGAGGCCGGCGAGCTCATCGACGTCACGGCCAGGAGCAAGGGCAAGGGGTTCGCCGGCGTCATGAAGCGGCACGGGTTCCGCGGCCTGAGCGCCTCGCACGGCACCCAGCGCAAGCACCGCGCCCCCGGGTCCATCGGCGGCTGCGCCACCCCGGGCCGGGTGTTCAAGGGCGTGCGCATGGCCGGCCGGATGGGCGGCGTGCGCACCACCGCGCCCAACCTGACCCTGCACGCGGTCGACGCCGACCGCGGGCTGCTGCTGATCAAGGGCGCGGTTCCCGGGCCCTCCGGCGGGCTGGTCCTGGTCCGCAGCGCGGTCAAGACCCCGGCCCGGGCCGCGAGCCGCTAGGAGGAGGAGACGCAGTGACTGCGACAGTGACCGTGGTATCCCCGTCCGGCTCGTCCGGCGCGACCGTGGAGCTCCCGGCGGAGATCTTCGACGCCAAGGTGAACGTGCCCCTGATCCACCAGGTGGTCGTGGCGCAGCAGGCCGCGGCCAGGCAGGGCACGCACTCAGCGCGCAACCGCGGCGCGGCCCGCGGCGGCGGCAAGAAGCCCTATCGCCAGAAGGGCACCGGCCGGGCCCGCCAGGGCTCGATCCGGGCGCCGCAGTTCGCCGGCGGCGGCACCGTGCACGGCCCCGTGCCCAGGTCCTACGAGCAGCGGACGCCCAAGAAGATGAAGGGCGCCGCGCTGCGCGGCGCGCTGTCCGACCGGGCCGCGCACGGCCGGGTGCACGTGGTGAGCGGCTTCACCGACGAGGAGACGCCGCGGACCAGGGACGCGCTCGCGGTGCTGGAGACGGCCATCGGCACCGGGCCGGGCCAGGCGCACGTGCTCGTGGTCGCGGCCGCCGATGACGAGCTGACCTGGAAGAGCCTGCGCAACGTCCGGGGCGTCCACCTGCTCGCCGCGGGGCAGCTCAACACGTACGACGTGCTGGTCAGCGATCACGTGGTGTTCACCGAGGCCGCCCTGGACCAGTTCGTGACCAGATCCGGGTTCACCGCGGCCGAGCCCGAGGACGCCGCCCCGCCGGCCGACGCCGAGCCGGAGGACGCTGTCGAGCCGGCCGATGCCGAGCCCGACGACGCCGAGACTACCGAGCCTGAGGACGCAACGTGAGCAAGATCGCCAACCCGCGGGACATCCTGCTCAAGCCGGTCATCTCGGAGAAGAGCTACCGGCTGGCGGATGACGGCAAGTACACCTTCATCGTCGCGCCCGGTTCCAACAAGACCCAGATCAGGCAGGCGGTCGAGGCCGTCTTCCGGGTCCGGGTGACCGGCGTCAACACGGTCAACCGGCCCGGCAAGCGGCGCCGGACGCGGTTCGGCTGGGGCAAGCGGCCGGACACCAAGCGCGCGATCGTCACCCTCGCCGAGGGCGAACGGATCGACATCTTCGGCGGCCCGGTCAGCTAGGAGCTCGAGCACATGGCAATCCGCAAGTACAAGCCGACGACGCCGGGCAGGCGGGGCGCGAGCGGCTCGGACTTCTCCGAGGTCACCCGGGGTGAGCCGGAGAAGTCGCTGGTGCGCCCGCTGCACTCGCGCGGCGGGCGGAACGTGCACGGCCGGATCACCACCCGGCACCAGGGTGGCGGTCACAAGCGCGCGTACCGGCTGATCGACTTCCGGCGGGCGGACAAGGACGGGGTCCCCGCGAAGGTCGCGCACATCGAGTACGACCCGAACCGCACCGCGCGGATCGCGCTGCTGCACTACGCCGACGGGGAGAAGCGCTACATCATCGCCCCGGAGGGCCTGGGCCAGGGGGACCTGGTCGAGAACGGGCCCGGCGCGGACATCAAGCCGGGCAACTGCCTGCCGCTGCGCAACATCCCCACCGGCACCGTGGTGCACGCGATCGAGCTGCGGCCCGGCGGCGGGGCGAAGATCGCGCGCTCGGCCGGTTCCGGGGTGCAGCTGCTGGCCAAGGAGGGCAAGCTCGCGCAGCTGCGCATGCCCTCGGGCGAGATCAGGCGCGTGGACGCGACCTGCAGGGCGACGATCGGCGAGGTCGGCAACTCCGAGCAGGGCAACATCAAGCTCGGCAAGGCGGGCCGGAGCCGGTGGAAGGGCCGCCGCCCGTCGGTCCGCGGGGTCGCGATGAACCCGGTCGACCATCCGCTGGGCGGCGGCGAGGGCAAGAGCTCGGGCGGTCGGCACCCGGTCAGCCCCTGGGGGAAGCCCGAGGGGCGCACCCGCATGGCCAACAAGCCCAGCGACCGGATGATTACCCGCCGGCGCGGCAAGAAGAAGCGCTAAGAGCACGCTGATGCGGCAGGGAAGATGCGCGGAGAGCGCGCCGATGCGGCAGGGAAATACGGTAGGAGCACCCAGAAATGCCTCGTAGCCTGAAGAAGGGCCCGTTCGTGGACGACCACCTGATGAAGAAGGTGGACATCCAGAACGACAAGGGCACCAAGAACGTCATCAAGACCTGGTCCCGTCGCTCCATGATCGTTCCGGCGATGCTGGGTCACACGATCGCCGTGCACGACGGCCGCAAGCACGTGCCCGTGTTCATCACCGAGGCGATGGTCGGGCACAAGCTCGGCGAGTTCGCGCCCACCCGTACCTTCCGCAGTCACGTGCGGGACGACCGGCGCAGCCGCCGTTAAGTGGCGCGAACAGCGCATGGGCGCGGGTTGAAAGAAAGAGAGAGAACTATGGAAGCGAGGGCAAAGGCGCGGTACGTGCGCGTCACGCCGCGCAAGGCCCGCCGGGTGGTGGACCTCATCCGCGGGCTGCCTGCCGAGGAGGCGCAGGCCACGCTGCGCTTCGCGACGCAGTCCGCGAGCGACGACGTCCGCAAGGTGCTGGACAGCGCGATCGCCAACGCCGGGCAGACTCGCGCGGTCGACGCCAGCTCGCTCACGGTAAGCCGGGCCTGGGTGGACGAGGGGCCGACGCTCCCGCGGTTCCGGCCCCGGGCGCAGGGCCGCGGCTACCGGATCCGCAAGCGCACCAGCCACATCACGGTCATCGTCTCCGACGAAGGCGCTTCAGACAGCAGGAGGACCCGCTAGTGGGCCAGAAAGTGAACCCGCACGGGTTCCGGCTGGGCATCACCACCGACTTCAAGAGCCGGTGGTACGCCGACAAGCTGTACAAGGACTACGTGGCGGAGGACGTCGCGATCCGCCGGATGCTGCAGCGCGGCATGGAGCGAGCCGGCATCTCGAAGGTGGAGATCGAGCGGACCAGGGACCGGGTGCGGGTCGACATCCACACCGCCCGCCCCGGCATCGTGATCGGCCGCCGCGGCGCGGAGGCCGACCGGATCCGCGGCGACCTGGAGAAGCTGACCAGCAAGCAGATCCAGCTGAACATCCTCGAGGTGAAGAACCCCGAGGTGGACGCCCAGCTGGTCGCCCAGGGCGTGGCGGAGCAGCTGTCCAGCCGGGTCTCGTTCCGGCGTGCGATGCGCAAGGCCATGCAGACCGCTATGAAGGGCGGCGCCAAGGGGATCCGGGTCCAGTGCGCGGGTCGGCTGGGCGGCGCGGAAATGTCGCGGTCGGAGTTCTACCGCGAGGGGCGGGTGCCGCTGCACACGCTCCGCGCGGACATCGACTACGGCTTCTACGAGGCCAGGACGACCTTCGGCCGGATCGGCGTGAAGGTGTGGATCTACCGCGGTGAGGCCGCGCAGACCCGGGCCGAGCGCGAGGCGGCCGCCGCCGCGCTGCGCGCCGGGCAACGGCCGGGCGGCCGGGAACGGCCTCCGGCGTCGGCCGGCAGGCGCGGCAGCAGGCGGCCGGGCTCGCCGGACGGCACCGACCGCCCGGCGAGGTCAGAGCAGCCTGCATCGAGGACCGCTGAGCC
>DASYXX010000843.1:0-6371 GCA_035934395.1 Streptosporangiaceae bacterium | reverse complement strand
CCGAACCCGTTGTCGACGTTCACGGTGAGCACGCCGGGCGCGCAGCTGTTCAGCGTGGCCAGCCAGGCGGTCAGGCCGTCGAGGTGCCAGCCGTAGCCGACGCTGGTCGGCACCGCGATCAGCGGCAGCCCGGTCAGCCCGCCGAGCACCGAGGGCAGCGCCGCCTCCATGCCCGCGACCGCCACGACCACGTCGGCCCCGGCGATGCGGTCGGTCTGCGCGAGCAGCCGGTGCAGGCCGGCGACCCCGACATCGGCGATCACGTCGGGCTCGGCGCCGAAGACCCGGATCGTGGCGGCACACTCGTTGACGACCGGCAGGTCGGAGGTGCCCGCGGCGACCACGGCCACGCATCCCGTCGGCGGCGGGCACCGGCCGACCACCGCGAGCCTGCCCACGGTGTCGACCGCCGCGTCCGCCAGCTGCGCCGCGCAGTAGCGCAGGGCGGGCGGGGACAGCCGGGTGGCGAGGATCGCGCGGTCGGGATGGGCCTCCCGCAGCGCCCGCAGCGCCGCGACGATCTGGCCAGGGGTCTTGCCCGCGCCCAGCACCACCTCCGGGTCCCCGGTACGCTCGGCCCGGTCGATGTCCAGGCGCGCGAAGCCGAGGTCGGCGCTTCCCGCGCTGTGCTTCCTGCGCGCCTGCGGGGCGCCTTCGAGGCGCCGCCTTCCCTCGTCGCTCGTCCCTCGCTCCTCAGTCCAGACGGCGCCGCGCCCCTCCGGCGCGCCGCGCGATATCGTCATGGTTCCTCGCAATCCTCGAGCGACGGGGGCCGGGTGGTGACGGATTACACCGATAACGACGACGTGACATCCCTGGCCGGGAGGCTGGTGGCCGAGGTAGCGAGCTACGGAAGATCGCTGGTGGCCTTCTCCGGGGGTGTCGATTCTAGTGTCGCGCTGGCGGCCGCCGTCCGGGCGCTCGGCCCGGGTAACGCGGCGGCCGTCACCGCGGTCTCGCCGTCGCTGCCCGCCGCGGAGCTGGCGGCTGCCCGCGCGTTCTGCGCCGGGCTCGGCGTCGAGCACCACACCCCCGCGACCGGCGAGCTCGACGTGGCGGACTACCGGCGCAACGACCCGCGGCGTTGCTACTTCTGCAAGAGCGTGCTGCTGGACACCGCCCGTGAGCTGGCCGCAAGGCACGGCTTCGCCGTGGTCGTCACCGGGACCAACGCCTCCGACGTGACCGCCGGGTTCCGGCCGGGGATACGCGCCGCGGCCGAGCGCGGCGCCAGGACGCCGCTGGCCGACCTCGGCCTGCCCAAGCCGGCGGTCCGCGCGATCGCGCGGCTCTGGCAGCTGAGCACCTGGGACAAGCCCGCGGCGCCGTGCCTGGCCAGCCGCGTGGCCTACGGCATCACGGTGACCCCGGCCCGGCTGGCCCGGGTCGAGCGGGCCGAGGCCGCGGTGCGCGCGCGGCTGCACGGCCGCGGTCATGCCGTCCGCGACCTGCGGGTCCGCGACCTGGGGGAGACCGTACGGCTCGAGCTCGACGCGGAGGCCGTGGACCCGGCCCGCCGCGACCCCGGCGTGCTGAGCACGATCCGCGCCGCGGGCTTCGGCGACGTTCCGGTCGAGGTGCACGCGTTCCGCTCCGGCTCACTGAACCAGCTACTGGACGACCCGCGCCGGTGGCGCGATGCCTGAGCGGCGCGGGCCCGGGATGGCCGCCGGCGCGGGCAGGTCAGGATTGCATGCCGGCCACCTGGCTGTTGCCGAGCATTCGCCGTGATAGGGATGGGTAAGTGCATTTCCGCACAGCAGGGGTGTCAACTGGTGGCGTGTGAGAGGGCAGTGGCGAGCGACAGCAAACTCCAGCAAGCACGGCCGGACGTTTTGTCGGTGCCTGCCGCTAGCGCAACGGAGACAGGTGACAGGTCAGGGTGAGTTCGCCCTGCTCGACGGGGCCCACGTCCTGCTGACGGGCGGGACGGGGTTCCTCGGGCAGGCAATCCTCGAGAAGCTGCTTTCTGCGTATCCGACCGTCCGGGTCTCGCTGCTTATCCGCGGTCGCGGCGGCGCGCCCGCGGCGCGCCGCATGGAAAACCTGCTGCGCAAGCCTGTCTTCCGGCCGTGGCGTGAAGCCATGGGCGATGGGGAATGGCAAGCAGTCGTCCGCGAGCGGGTGAGCCTCATCGAGGGCGACCTCGGCGACGCCACGCCCCCGGCTGACGTCGACGTGGTCATCCACGCGGCGGGCGTCGTGTCCTTCGACCGGCCCATCGACGAGGCGTTCGCGACCAACGTCTCCGGCGTCGTCACGCTGTACGAGGCGCTGGCGGCCGCGGGCGCCGATCCGCACGTCGTGCACGTGTCGACGGCCTACGTGGCCGGCGTGCGCAAGGGCGTGATCCCGGAGGCGGCGCTCGACCACGCCGCCGACTGGCGGACGGAGCTGGCCAGTGCCCTGGCCATCCGGGCGGAGGTCGAGCGGGACTCGCGGCGGCCGGAGACGCTGCGGAAGACCTCCGCGCAGGCCCGCTCCGAGCACAGCAAGGCCGGACCGCAGTCCGTGGCCAGGTCCGCGGAGGAGGCGCGGCGCGACTGGGTCGCCCGGCGCCTGGTCGAGTACGGGCGCTCCCGCGCGCAGAGCCTGGGCTGGCCGGACGTGTACACGTTCACCAAGGCGCTCGGCGAGCGGGTCGCCGAGGAGCTGTGGGCCGGCGCCGGGCACCGGCTGTCGGTGGTCCGGCCCGCGATCGTGGAGAGCTCGCTGCGCCACCCCTATCCCGGCTGGATCGACGGGTTCAAGATGGCCGACCCGCTGATCATCGCCTACGGCCAGGGCATCCTGCCCGAGTTCCCCGGCCTGCCGGACAGCGTGCTCGACATGATCCCCGTCGACCTGGTGGTCAACGCCATGCTGGCGGTCGCCGCCACCCCGCCCGAGCCGGGCCGCCCCGCCTACTACCACGTGGGCTCGGGCACGCGGAACCCGCTCGCCTACCGCGGCCTGTACGAGAACGTCCGGGAGTACTTCCGCCGGCACCCGATGCCCGCGGGCGGCCGGGGGCACGTGCGGGTGCCCTCCTGGCGCTTCCCGGGCGGCGAGAGGGTCGAGCTGATGCTGCGCAGCGGCGAGCGGGCGACGGCGCTCGCGGAGCGGGCGCTGCGGCGGATGCCCAGCTCGCAGCGGACCCAGGACTGGATGAGCGCGGTGCTGCGCCAGCAGACCGACCTGGAGTTCCTGCGCCGGTACTCCGACCTGTACGAGGCGTACACGCAGGCCGAGGTCATCTACGACGACAGCAGGACCTACGCGCTGCATCAGATGCTGCCCGACCACCTGGTGGCCGAGCACGGCTTCGACCCGGCCGTGATCGACTGGCGGGAGTACGTCCAGGAAATCCACGCGCCCGCCGTGACCGCGCTGGTGCCCGGATCCGGCCGGCGGGGCGGCAGCCGCGCCGGCACCGCGAGACAGGCGGATCTGCCGGAACGCGCCGACGTGGCGGCGGTGTTCGACCTCGAGGGCACGGTGGTCGCCTCCAACCTCGTGGAGGCCTACCTGTGGGCCCGGCTCTCGACGCTGCCCCGGTCCCGCTGGGGCGGCGAGCTGGCCGGGCTCGCCAGCGCGCTGCCCCGCTACCTGCGGGCCGAGCGGCGGGACCGGGGCGACTTCATCCGCGCGTTCCTGCGCCGCTACGAGGGCGCGAGCGAGGAACAGCTCCGCGACCTGGCCGACGACGTCCTGGGCCAGGCGCTGCTGCAGCGGGCGATACCCGAGGCGGTCCGCCAGATCCGCAGGCACCGGGCGGCCGGGCACCGGACGATCCTGATCACCGGCGCGATCGACATCCTCGTCCGGCCGCTGGCCGCGCTCTTCGACGAGATGGTGGCCAGCCGCATGCACACCAGCGGCGGCGTGTTCACCGGCCACCTGGCGGCGCCCCCGCTGGTCGACGAGGCGCGCGCGGCCTGGCTGCAGCGCCACGCCCGGGAGGCCGGCCTCGACCTGGCCGGCTGCTACGCCTACGGCGACAGCTACTCCGACCGGCCGCTGCTCGAGCTCGTCGGCCACCCGGTCGCCGTGAACCCCGACCCGGCGCTCTACGTGCACGCGAGGCGGCGCGGCTGGCCGGTCAGGAACTGGGGGTCCCATGTCCGCGGCGCCGCGGACGTGCTGGTCGACACCGTGCTGGTCGACATGGGGGCGGTGCGGCGATGATCCTCGCCCTGGAGTACCACCGCTCGCCCGGCCGTTATATCGCGGCACGCGGGCTGACCGCGACGAAGCCAGGCCGCCTGCTGACCGGGGCCATCGCCGGGAACGTGTCACCGCTCCAGCTGGTCAACCGGCAGGCTCCGCGGCTGCCCGGGCCGGGCTGGACCCGGGTCACGCCGCTGCTGTCCGGCATCTGCGGGTCCGACCTGGCCCTGCTGGCCGGGCGGGCCTCGCCGTACCTGTCGCCGCTGACCTCGATGCCGTTCGTTCCCGGCCACGAGGTCGTCGGCACCACGCTGGACGACCTTCCCGCGATACCGCGGGGGACGCGTGTCGTGCTGGACCCGGTGCTGTCGTGCCGCGCCCGCAGCACGCCGGCCTGCCGCTGGTGCGCCTCCGGTCACGAGAACCGCTGCGATCACATCACCACGGGCGCGATCGCCGCGGGACTGCAGACCGGCTTCTGCGGGGACACCAGCGGCGGCTGGAGCTGGCAGCTGGTCGCCCACGGCGACCAGCTGCACCCGGTGCCCGACGGCCTGCCGAACGACCGCGCGGTGCTTGTCGAGCCGCTGGCCTGCGCGGTCCACGCGGTGACCAGGGTGGACGTGCCATCCGGCGCCTCGGTCGTGGTCATCGGGGCCGGCACGGTGGGCCTGCTCACGCTCCTGGGCCTGCGCGAGCTCACCCCGGCCGGCCCGGTGTATCTCATGGCCAAGCACGAGCACCAGCGCTCGCGCGCCCGGGACCTCGACGCCACCGCGCTGATCGACCCGCGGCGCGGGGTTCGCTCGCTGCGCCGGATGACGGCCGCGCGGATGCACCTGCCGGAGCGGGGGTCGGAGTTCCTGCTCGGCGGCGTGGACATGGCGTTCGAGTGCACCGGCAGCCCCGGCGGGCTGGACACGGCGCTGCGGCTGGTCCGGGCCGGGGGGACGGTCGTGGCCTCGGGCATGCCGGCCGGCGGGGTTGACCTCACCCCGTTGTGGTACCGGGAACTGCAGCTGGTCGGCGCGTACGCGTCAGACTCGGAGAAGGCGGACTTCGCGACCGCGCTCAGGCTCGCTGGCTCCCCCGTGCTCGACGGCTACGTGGACACCCGGTATCCGCTGGGGCGATGGCGCGAGGCGCTCAACCACGCGGCGAACGCGGGACACCTCGGGACGGTGAAGGTCGCCTTTGATATCACTAGGCGCTGAGGAGGCGGATTGAGTAGACCAGGTTTCGTGCTCGAGGTGGATGAGCGCACCCCCCCGCTGCTCATCCACGAGGGCGAGGGCTTCCGGCTGGAGCCGCTGCCCCTGGGCACCAAGGTCATCTACCCGCCCGATTCGCTGCCGGGAATCAGGCAGGTGGACGCCGCCATCAGGCGGGCCCTGCTCGCCCCGGAGGGCATGGAGCCGCTGCCCGAGCTGCTCAGCCCGGGGATGCGGCTGACGATCGTGTTCGACGACATCTCGCTGCCGCTCCCGCAGATGCGGACGCCCGACATCAGGCAGCGGATCATCGAGCAGGTACTCGAGCTCGCCGCCGCGGCCGGCGTCGACGACGTGGAGCTGATCGCCGCGAACTCGCTGCACCGCCGGATGACGCCCGCCGAGCTGCGCCGCACGGTCGGCGACCGGGTATTCCGCGCGTTCTACCCCGACCATCTGCGCAACCACGACGCTGAAGACCGGCGCAACCTCGTTCACCTCGGCAAGACCCCCAGCGGCGAGGACGTCGAGATCAACCGGCGCGCCGCCGAGAGCGACCTGGTGGTGTACGTCAACATCACCCTGACCGCGATGAACGGCGGGCCGAAGTCGGTGTCCGTCGGCCTGGCCAGCTACCGCAGCCTGCGGCACCACCACAACGTGCACACACTGCGGCACTCGCGCTCGTTCAACGACCCGCCGCACTCGGCGATGCACCATTCCTATGACCGGATGGCCAGCCTGATCGACTCGCAGATCAAGGTCTTCCAGATCGAGGCGACGCTCAACAACGACGTGTTCCCGTCCGCGACCCGGTTCCTCAACAAGCGCGAATGGGAGTGGAACGTCGGCGACCAGGCCAGCTACCTCGCGGTCCGGCGGGGCAACCGCCTGCTGCGGCCGATGGCCCGGCACCGGGTATGGCAGTCTCAGTTCGCCCCGTACGGCATCACCGGGGTCAACGCGGGGGCGCCCGCCGCGGTCCACCCGAGGACGCTCGCCAGCCTGCAC
>DASYXX010000837.1:0-2049 GCA_035934395.1 Streptosporangiaceae bacterium | reverse complement strand
TGGGGCGGACTAGCCCGGGCGGCGACGCGGGCGGTGCCCAGGGCAGGCGCGGCCGCCGAGTCCGTCAGCGCGGCGAAGCGCGGGCGAAGCGCCCGCGGCGAGGCGCGGCCGCCGTGGTATGAGATCGCGCAGCGCAACCGCACGGCGCTCGGTCGCCGGCACTGCGGGCACATCGAGGAGATAGTCCGCCGGGAGTGGGCCGAGGGCGTGACGCCCCCGCCCGAGGTCGTGCGCGCCATCGACCGCCTGGCCGAGCTTCCGCACCTGATCAAGGTCAAGCTGCGCGCAGGCCTCGATGCGATCCATGTCGGCGCGGGCGGCGTTCCCGACCTCGACGACATGGGACAGCTGCACGGCGTAGCGCTGCCGTCGGGGCGAGCGACCTGGGACGCGTGCGCTGGTGCGTACGGCGAGCGCAAGATCATCGTCGGCTCCCGACCCTCGCCGACGCCCGATGTCATGTGCCACGAGATCGGGCACGCGCTCGATGACCTCGACGGTGCTGACGAGCAATGGCAATCGGACTCCGCGGAGTTCCAGTCCCTCTACAGCCTGTGCCTGCCCCAGATGGCGAGCGCCTTCCACCGGCAGCCGGGATTGCTCGGCCGCAGGGAGTTCTTCGCGGACGCCTTCGCGGCGATCGCGTCCCGGCAGCGCCCGGCCCTGGTGGAGATGCTCAGCGGCGACACGCGGGCCGCGCTGAACGTAATGCTCTACTTCAACGTGCGCTACGGCATCTAAGGTGGACGCTGATGTACGTGATACGGCTACCGAACGGCAACCTCTTGGTCCCCGAGTCTGTGGCCAGCGACGGCGGCAGCCTGATGAGCGATGCATACGTCGAGATCGGGCCCGACGACGTCGATTATGAGCGGCTCGCCGCCGATGCGCTGACGCAGGAGGAGTTTGACGAGCGCCGCAGACGCTGGCAGGAGGGTGACGAGTCGCTGCGCAGGCAGTTCCTCGACTTCGTCGCCCGCCACGGCAACGCGGGGTGGACGCAGGGCGGCGGCGAGGACCGAGGCCCGGCGTAGGTGTCCCGGCCGACGGCACCCAGAGGGGGCGCGCTTGCAGGTGCGGAAACTGCTGCCGGAGCAGCAGTTTCCGCACTCGGATGCGGGGTGAGCCGGCGCCAGGCCGCAGACCTGGGCGACGGCGCCCTCCGGGGCCAGGGTTCGTGCCGCGCGCCCAGCGTGCCTAGACGGCCGGCTCCGGCGTTACGGCCGCGTCACCGCCGAGCAGGGCCCGCACCTCTGACTCGCGGAACCGCCGGTGCCCGCCGGGGGTGCGGATGCTGCTGATGCGCCCCGATGCAGCCCACCGCGTGACCGTCTTCGGATCGACCCGGAACAGGGCCGCGACTTCACCCGGTGTGAGCAGTCGCTCACTGTTGCCTTCCATTCCTCACCCCTCCTGCTCTCCCCTACAGAGCCTGTCCTAAGTGTTGCGACAAGAACGGTTTTTCTCCCTAGTTTCCGTAAAATCTGGCTTGAGAATTCCGGCCAGAGCGGGCGGCGAGGCAGTATCCGGGAGGTCTTGGCGCTGTCGGCGGGGTGGCCGGGGTGGGCAGCTCGGTCAAAGTCGGCGGTTCGGCCGGGGCCCGTGGTCGGTCGGGGCTTGTGGTTCGGCTGGGACTCGTGGTTCGGCCGGGCTGCTGGTTCGGCCAGGCGGCGCCACCATTGTCGACGGGCTGACCGAGGCTGGCTGGGTCAGCGGGTGGCCGGAGGGGGACTGGTCGGCCAGGTTGGCGGAGTGGCCGAGGCTGGCGGGCCAGCGGGCCGGCCGGGTGGCGACGGGTCGGCGGGGGCGACGGGTCGGCGAGCTGGCCGCAGATGGTCGGCTGGCCAGGAGATAGGTCGTCCAGGTCGGCGGGGCGGCAGGCCGCCGGGCCGGCCGGGGCGACGGGATGGCCAGGTTGGCGGGTTGGCGCGGCTGGGGGCACTCCTCGGGATGAGGCTGTCGGGGCGGCGCGCGTCTCCCGCTCGGCGTCGCGGCTGCCAGAGAGCCCGCGCCCGGCGCTCGCCGCCACCCCGGCTGCTGCCCGTCAGG
>DASYXX010000827.1:0-7399 GCA_035934395.1 Streptosporangiaceae bacterium | reverse complement strand
GCCGACCGGATCACGGCCGCCGCGGCGGCCCGCCGCGGCGCGGTCGCCGCGGAGCGGCGGGCGGTGGCCGAGCGGGACGCCCGGCGCGCCGAAGGCGAGCAGCTCCAGGGACGCCTGGCCGGGCTGAAGAACTCGGACGAGTACAAGGCGCAGGGCCGCCTGGACGACAAGCGCCGCGAGGTGCAAGCCGGGCAGCGGGAGGTCGGCGGCCAGCGCAGCCACCTGGATCGCGACCGCCGCCAGATCAAGGACCTGAGCGACGCAGCGGCCAGGCTCGGCCGCCGCGCCGCCGAGGCCAGGACGCAGGAGGCCAGGTTCGCCGCCGACCTGGCCGACGCCGCCCAGCGGTCGGGCATCGCCGACGACGGCTTCGGCCCGGTGGACAGCGGCGACGAGCTGCTGATCACGGCCCGGGCGCGCGCGGTGGCCCGCCGCGACGACGTGGGGGAGATCCGCAAGCTTCTCGAGGCGATCCGCGACGCCAAGGCGAAGCGCGCCGACCGCGAGCAGGAGGTCGGCCGCAGGGAAACCGCCGAGCAGGCGGAGGAGCAGGCCTGCCGGGCCGCCGATGACCGCCTCGCCCAGGCGCGCGCTGCGGCCGCCGGTGAGCTCGCCGCCTGGACCGCCCGCTGGGCATATGCATCCCCGCCCTCCCCGCCCTCGCCCTCCCCGCCCTCGCCCGCCCCGGATCTTCCGGGCGGCATTCCCGGCTGTGTCGTCTCCGCCGCGGATGTCGAGGCGGTCGGCGAGGCGCTGGCACGGATCGGGGAGGCGGGCGCACCCAGCCTGGCGGAGGTCTTCACCGGCCTGACCGCCGAGCGCCAGGCCGCCACGATCACGGCGCAGGCGAATCTCGACACCCGGGCGAGCGAGGTCCGGCGGAGGCTGACTGACCTGCGGCGCGAACGGGACGCGATCGCCGCGGAGCAAGACGACGCGCCGCAGGCCAGCGATCTTCGCACGGCCAGCCGGGACGGGCGCCCGGGCGCCGCGCTCTGGCAGCTGGTCCGGTTCACCGACGAGATGGATGATGCCCGGGCGGCCGCGATCGAGGGCGCGCTGTACGGGGCGGGCCTGCTCACCGCCTGGATTCACCCCGACCCCGCGCAGACCCGGGCGGCGCTGGCCGCGGCCGAGGCGGACGGTTACCTGATCGCGGGCGACGCTGCCGCAGGCCGGACGCTCGCCGACATCCTCGTGCCAGAAGATCAGGAGCACGTAACGCCTGCGGTCATCACGGCGGTCCTGCGATCAGTCGCGCTGACCGACGACCTCGCCGCGGCCGCGGCGGGCCGGCCCGCCGCAGCTGACAGCCGTGCGAAGACCCCGGTTGTCAGCATGAAAGCGCAGTTCAGCTACGGAGTGCACGCCGGAGCCCGGCCCAAGGCGGCGCCGGAGTACATCGGCGCGACCAACCGGGCCAGCCGCCGCCGGGTGCGGCTGGCGCGGCAGGACGAGCTCATCGCGCAGGCCAACGCGCAAGAACAGCAGGTGGCGGCGGGACTCGAGCGGGCGGGCGCGCTGCTCGACGACTTCCGGCGCGCGCGGCGTGAGCTGCCTGCCGCGGCGCCGGTCGTGAAGGCGGCCGAGGCGGTCAGCACGCACGCGACGCTGCTGGCCCGGGCCCGCGACGAGCTCGCCGGCGCCCGCCAGGCTCTCGACGCCGCTATCGCCGAGGTGGACGCGAAGGGCAGGCTGCTCCGGCAGGCCGCCGCCGAGCGCCGCATGCCCACCGCCGCGGACCAGGTGGACGCGATCGCCCGCGCGGCCGCCGAGTTCGAGAGCGCGGCGACGCAGCTGCACGCCGAGCGGGTGAAGCTGGCGCAGGCCGAAGGGGATATCGCCGAAGCCGCCGCGACGATCGAGCGGCTGACCGCGGAGTATGCCCAGGCCGAGCGCGCGCTCGCGGAGCGGGACCGCGCGCAGCAGGCCCTGGAAGAGGAGTTCCGGACGCTGCAGGAGACGCTCGGCGCGGACGTCCAGCAGGTGCTGGAGCAGATCCGCGCGACCGAGCGGCTGATCAGGGCGGCCAGCGACGAGTACAACGAGCTCGACGCCCGGGCGCAGCAGGAGTCAACGAACGCCGCGGTCGCCAAGGAGAACCTCAAGAACGGGCGCGAGGCGCTGACCGAGGCCGTCGGCCAGCTGTACGAGCAGGCCGCCGAGTTCGGCCCGTACGCGCGGGCCGAGCTGCGGCCGCTGATCGGGGTCACGAACGTCGGCGCGTGGCCGGACGCCGCCTGGCCGGACGCCGACCGCGCCTGCGACGACATCATCGCCACGCTGACCCGGGACGCCGAGTTCCCCGAGGCGGGGCCCGCCGTCGCCGGGCCGGCGGACGCAGTGCGTTCTGACCCGGGCGCCACGATCCGGGAGGCGCTCCCGGCCGGCGTCGCGGAGATCCTCGGCGCGTTCGCCGACGCCACCCGCGGCGGGCGCCAGGTCACGGAGGGAAGTCTCAAGAACACCGCCGACCGGATGTCGACGGGCCTGAAGGACTTCACCGAGGCGCTCGCCGTCTGCGACGAGGACTACCGGGTCGACTGGGAACCGGGCGGCGTGGTGACCGTGCACGTGATCGACGATGAGGGCCGCAAGCCGGTCGCCGCGTTCGCCGCGAGGATCGCGGACCGCTTGGCCGACCAGGGCATCCTCCTCGAGGAGCGGGAACGCAAGGTGCTCGAGGACGAGCTGCTCGCCGGCCTGGCCCAGCAGATCCACGGCCGCGTCATCGCCGCCAGGGACCTGGTGCGGGAGATGGACGCCGACACCAGGTCCAAGCCGATGTCCTCGGGCATCGCCGTCGGCATCCGGTGGGCGCAGTCCGACCGGATCACCGACCGGCAGCGCGCCGCGTCCCGGCTTCTCGAGCGGGCCGCCCCGGGGCCGGAACGCCTCACCGAGCTGCGCAGTCTGCTGCGCGAGATGATCAGGGAGTATCGCGGCACGCATCCTCGCGCCACCTACCGCGAGGCGCTGAGCAGCGTGCTCGACTACCGGTCCTGGCACGTCTTCGAGCTGCTCCTGCTCCAGCCCGGCCAGCCCGAGATGCGGCTCACCCGCGCCAAGCACTCGGCCATGTCTGGCGGCGAGAAGTCCGCGGCGATTCACCTGCCGCTGTTCGCGGCGGCCAACGCGCTGTACTCGTCGGCGAAGGACCAGTGCCCGCGGGTGATCGCCCTGGACGAGGCGTTCGTCGGCATCGACGAGCGCTACAAGCCGGACCTGTTCGGCCTGGCGGTGAAGTTCGGCCTGGACCTGTTCATGACAGGGCACGATCTCTGGGTCACCTGCGCCACCGTGCCGATGATCGCGCACTACGACATGTACCACGACAAGACGACCCACACGGTCTCGTCGCTGCTGATGCTGTGGGACGGCGCGCAGCTTCTCGACGCCGCGGTCGGCTACGCGGGCAACGACGACCTGGTCACCGGGCTGCTCGGCTTCCGCCCGACCCGGCACGCGCCGCTCGGCACCGGGGAGACCCTGTACGCGGCGGCCGCGGACGACCAGCCCGACGACGACGAGGACGACGAGGAGACCACGGCGGCCGGGTACGCCGAGGTGGCGGGCGACCGGCGATGACCGGGCCCGACGCCGTGTCCCGCTACCGGGCCGCCGAGTACCAGCGGCTGCTCGCCGCCGCGCGCCGGTCGCTGGAGCGCACCGGAGGCGGGCTGGCCGGGCTGGTCAGCATCAGCCAGCCCACCGACGCGGAGCGCAAGGCGGCGATCGGCATCACCGGGCAGTACCGGGACGCGCGAACGGCCCGGGTTACGGTGCGCCTGGCCGACCTGGACGGCGCGGTCCGCGAAACCACCGGGTACGGCCTGGCCGAGCTGCTGGCCGAGCTGGGCGGCCCGCTGCGCAACCGCCCCGCCGAGCGGGGCGCGCTGGACGCCGCGCGCCAGGCCGCCATCGGCGCGGCGCAGGCGAGCTCGCTGCATGGCCGGTGCGGCTGGTACCGGGACTGGCTGGCGGAGATCGCGGGCGACGGAACCCTGACCCGGCTGATCAACCAGGGCGAGCAGGCGCGGCTCGGCCAGGCGGTCCGGGTGCTGGAGCGCCTGGCGGGGCGGGCGGGCCAGCCCGTCCTGCTGCCCGCGCTCGCCGCGGAGATCACCGGGGACACCAAGGCGCTGAACCACGGCACGATCGCGTCGACGCTGGTCCTGCGCGCGCTGGCGGTCAGGTCCGGGGTGGGCAGGCCCGCCACGGCCGAGGACCGCAGGGACCTGTGGGAGTCGAGCGACGTCGTCGTCGACGACCTGGCCAGTCGCGTGCTCGTGCTGAACCTGCCCGCCGCGGGCCGCGGCCTGGGGGAGTGGCTCACCGGCGCGGCCCGGCTCGGCGTCCCGTTCTACGTCACGCTGCACCAGCTCATGACGCTGCCGGTCGCGGTCGGCCGAACGCTCGTGCACGTCTGCGAGAACCCGGCCGTGCTGCGCCGCGCCGCAGCCGAGCTGGGCGCGGGCTCGGCGGCCCTGCTCTGCGCGGAGGGACGGCCGTCGACAGCGTTTCACCAGCTCGCAGCCCTCGTCGTCAACGGGGACGGCGAGCTGCGGTACCACGGCGACTTCGACTGGCCGGGGCTCGCCATCGCCGGCTCGGTCATCCGCCGTCACGGCGCGCGCCCGTGGCGGATGAGCGCGACCGACTACGCGGCCGGAGTACGGGCGGATACCGAGCACGTCCCGCTGGCCGGGACCCCGCAGCCCACGCCCTGGGATCCCCGGCTCGCCGAGGCCATGGCGGCCACGGGACGCGTCGTCTACGAGGAAACCGTCGCCGACGAGCTGATCGCCGATCTGTCGAGCCACGGCCCGGAGCGCGGCTAGATTTCCCTCCAGAAGAATTCCAGATTCTCTATAGTCGCGCGCCCTACAGTTATCTACCAGCATGAGCCAGATTCACGAAGTTGCGGGGCGGATTCACCTGGCTAATTCACGCGTGGCGATCACCGCCTGCGCCATTGCGGCGCTTACGGTAACGGCGGCCTGCGGCGGTTCAGGCCCTGCTCCCCAGGTGGCGCCTCATGTGTCGGTGAGCAAAGGTTCCGGGAGGCTCCAGGACGAGCCCGGCGGCCAGATCCTGGTGAAAGCGGAAGCGGCGACCGCCGCGCTGCGCTCGGTCCGGGTCAGCGGCCGCCTGTCCGGCGCCATGTTCGACGAATTCATGACCAGCCCCTGCCAGAGCACGGGAATCATTAGCTACCAGGGCGCTGTCGTGCGCGAGGTCCGCCTCGGCAATATCTTCTACTTCCAGGCGAACGCATCCTTCTACCAGAAGCTCGGAATACCGAACGCGCAGCCAGCACGCTGGCGTGAGACAACGGTCCAGGTCGGCCTGCGCGCCGGATTCCTGTCTGGCCCGCAAGTATGCATGGGCGCCTTCCTGCGCCAGGTGGCCACATCTGCGGCCGGCACCACGTCCGCGGTAACCAAGCACGGCGTTCGCACCGTCCAGGGCGAGCCCGCCATCACGCTGCTCGACGCGCAGAACGACGCCCTGTATGTTGCCGCGACGGGCCAGCCCTACCTGCTGGCGCTGGCCCTGCAGGGCGGCGACTACGTGAACTTCAGCGGCTTCAACCAGCCCGTGCCCATCACGGCGCCGGCCTCCTGTCCTCCCGGCCAGCCCGCGCTGAGCCCTGGCACCGCGGCCATCATCTGCTAAGGGCCGCCGCTCACCCTAGTCTGCGACCTCCGACTGGTCGGGCGGATCGCGGAAGAGGACGGAGCCGCCGCCGAAGCGGATCGAGCGGCTGGCGGTCTGAGGGCCCGCGTCCGTGATAGCTCCGAAAACCTACTTCTCGTTAAGGAGAACTATAATCTCGGTGATCGCCCGCCTGGACGCAGAGAGCGAGGTTGCAGCCATGGGCTCCGCGCCTGTGATCTCCATGTACGACAAGCGACCGGACTACCGCGTTGACCTGCTCGCCCGGACCAATCTCATGACCGCGTGGGCCGGCGACGCCTGCCTCGCCCGAAGCAGCGAGTGCCTGACCGTCGACGAGCAGGATCACGGGCTGGTGGTGTACTTCCCGCCGGACGCGGTTGATTTCTCACAGCTGGAGCCGGTAGACCAGCGCACGGTCTGCCCGTTCAAGGGCCAGGCGACGTACTGGCGGCTTGCGGGCGGCGCGGGCCCCGGCATCGCGTGGAGCTACCCGGAGCCCTTCCCGCAGGTCGCCCGGCTGGCGGGTTATGTCGCGTTCGACCAGGACGAGGTCCGCGTGACGATCGGAAAGGGCATGTACACGGGGGTGCGGCCGT
This sequence comes from Streptosporangiaceae bacterium, assembly GCA_035934395.1. Taxonomy (GTDB): domain Bacteria; phylum Actinomycetota; class Actinomycetes; order Streptosporangiales; family Streptosporangiaceae; genus JASHPR01. Next base: position 1,121 of record DASYXX010000827.1, on the reverse strand, counting down.
GACCGAGTCGACGCTCGAGCGGATGCTCGCCATCTTCGATGTGGAACCGCTCGATCCCGACGGACCAGAGTTCGCGGGGGACAGCGACAGCGGCGGCAGGCAGGTGGTCGAGGGCAGCCAGATTCTCGCCCAGTCCATGGTGGCCGCGAGCAAGGCGCTTCCGGGCCGGACCGTGCGTTCCGCCCACGCGCTGTTCGTCTCCGTCGCCGACCCGGCGAGCCGGCTTGACCTCACGGTGACGCCGGTGCGGGCCGGGCGCTCGTTCGCCAGCGCGGTTGTCACGGTCAGCCAGGGCGGCCGGACCTGCGCGACCAGCACCGTGCTGCTTGACCATCCGCAGCCCGACCTCATCAGGCACGACCGGCCGGACGGCCCGCCGGCCGCCGGGCCGGACGCGGCGTATCCCGTTGCCATGCCGATGCGGGGCAGGCAGCTGCGCATCGATGGCGTCCGCGACCTCGGCAGCCCCGACGAGGCCGGTCCGCCGATCATGGACGCGTGGCTGCGCTACGACGCCGTCCCCGAGCGCGGTGACCTGCGCCGCGCGCTGCTCGCGTACTTCACCGGCCACCTCTCGATTTCCACCAGCATGCGGCCACACCCCGGGATCGGCACATCCCAGGCGCACCACACGATCTCGACCGCGGTCATGGGCATCGGGATCAGCTTCCACGATCCCGTCCAGTGGGACGGCTGGATCCGGTACCACCACGAGAGCACCTACGCCGGCGCCGGCATGTGCTACGTCCGCGGTCAGGTGCTCACCGAGGAAGGGCGCCTGATCGCGTCGTTCACGCAGGACGCCATGATCCGAGCCTTCGAGCCCACGGGATCGGCGACATCGGTGCCCGTCGAGGCCCGGCTGTAAAGCGAGTCCGGCCCGCGGCTATGCGCAGCCGCTTGGGCCGGGCAGAGAGCGCGATGTCATTTTCCCTGAGGTCGGCTTGACGCGCACTCGCGGGAAGTTGTGGTCAACGAAGCTTGCGACGGGTGCGCGTTTGCGGTAGCCATTGTGCTGCTGGAGGTGAGCATGCGGCGATCAGTGCTACTTTGTCCGGGCATGGCGCAGCGTAGTCGGCGTCACGCGGCCGCGCTGGCCGTGGTGGCCGTCGCGGCAGCCA